>CAJXNE010000104.1 GCA_913056285.1 uncultured Zetaproteobacteria bacterium
TGGTGACCTTGCAGATGGATGCCGTGCAGAATTATGCATGGATTATAGCCGCTATTGCGGTGGGTGGTTTGTTTGGCGGTACGGTGGCGCGCAAAGTGTCGATGACGCATATGCCGCAAACCGTGGCGTTTATGCATTCGCTGGTCGGTCTGGCGGCGGTATTGATTGCCGTATCCGCCTTTGCCGATCCGGTTTCTTATGGTATCGCCAATAGCGCAGGTGGTCTGTACATGGCCAGTCGAGTGGAGCTGTTTCTCGGCACTTTTATCGGCGCTATTACCTTTACCGCATCATTAATTGCGTTCGGAAAATTGCAGGGGCTGTTATCCGGCAAACCACTGGTGTTCAGCGGTCAGCATTTGCTGAACCTGATGCTCGGCATTGTCATGATCGGGGCGGGAATCCTGTTCTGTGTGAATGAGGCGGCGCTACCGTTTATGGTGATGCTGGGCGTGGCATTGATTCTGGGTGTGTTACTGATCGTGCCGATTGGCGGCGCGGATATGCCGGTAATTGTATCGATGCTCAATTCCTATTCGGGTTGGGCTGCGGCAGGTATCGGTTTCACATTGGGTAATAATATGCTCATTGTGGCCGGTGCGCTGGTGGGCTCATCCGGTGCGATACTATCTTATATTATGTGCAAGGCGATGAATCGCTCGCTGCTGAATGTCTTGCTGGGCGGCTTTGGCGGTGATGCGCCGGCTGCTGGCAGTGCAGCAGGGCAAGCCTCTGATCGTCCGTTCAAGAGTGGCGCGGCGGAGGATGCTGCTTTTCTGATCAGTAATGCGCGTTCTGTGGTGATTGTGCCGGGTTACGGCTTGGCGGTAGCGCGCGCCCAACATGCGCTGAAAGAAATGGTGGATGAATTGCTGGCGCAGGAAGTTCAGGTGAAATTCGCCATTCATCCGGTGGCGGGGCGTATGCCCGGACACATGAATGTGTTGCTGGCTGAAGCTGATGTGCCGTATGATATTGTATTTGAAATGGATGAGATTAACTCCGAATTCTCAGATACAGATGTGGCGTTGGTGATCGGGGCGAATGATGTGACCAACCCGGCTGCCAAGTCGGATCCGGCTAGCCCGATTTATGGTATGCCGATTCTGGAAGTATCAAAAGCGCAGCATGTGATTGTCATCAAGCGTTCTCTATCACCGGGTTATGCCGGGCTGGATAATGATCTGTTCTATATGGATCAGACCATGATGTTATTTTCGGATGCCAAGCAGGCTTGT
The DNA here is from genome assembly GCA_913056285.1 of uncultured Zetaproteobacteria bacterium. Classification (GTDB taxonomy): domain Bacteria; phylum Pseudomonadota; class Zetaproteobacteria; order Mariprofundales; family Mariprofundaceae; genus Mariprofundus. The sequence continues at coordinate 1,239 of CAJXNE010000104.1, forward strand.
GAATCAATCAAGCAGGCGCTGAGCTAATAACAAAAAAGCCTGATTGGTTGCTATATACCATTGCAATATACGGAAGAGTATATAGTATGGGCATATAGCAGCAAGAGGGGTGATACATGTCTATTGGTTCTGTATTTGTGAACAATCGAACGCAAGCTGTCCGCTTGCCAGCGGATACGCGGTTTCCCGAGACGATTAAAAAAGTGACTGTGCGCGTGGTAGGGCCGGATAGAATTCTCTCCCCTGTTGATAAAAGCTGGGATAGCTTTTTTCTGTCTACCGAGCGCGTGAGCGATGATTTTATGGAGCAGCGCGCTTCTCAAGAGCAGCAGGAGCGGGAATCGTTTTAATGTTCAAATATATGCTTGATACCAACATCGTGATTTATGTCATCAAGCGTCGCCCGGTGGAATTGTTGGAGATATTTAATGAGCACGTTGGCCATATGTGCATTAGCTCCATTACACTTGCAGAATTATTGCATGGTGCAGAGAAAAGTGAGCAGCAGGAACATAATCTGAAACAGGTTGAAGATTTTATTTCCCGCCTGGTTGTGCTTTCCTACGATGAAAAATCAGCCGCACATTATGGCAATATACGTGCAGATTTAGAGCGCAAGGGAAAAACCATTGGTGTGAATGATCTGCATATTGCCGGACATGCTCGCGGTGAAGGCCTTATTCTGGTCACCAATAATGAACGGGAGTTTAACCGCGTGGAAGGCTTGCGGATTGAGAATTGGGCATACTGACTCCTTCTGCCTAAATACTTAAACGATGGATTCCCGATAAGATATTCGGGAATGACGACCTTTTTTAATACAGTTTCAAAGCTGGTAGACTAGACTATTTGTTTTTCCGGAGGTGCGGCTTTAGCCGCGCTTTATTAGCAGGCGAGACTAAAGACTCACCTGCGGCAACATCTATCTCGGATTATTCATGAATACTGCTGCGCCCTCGCTGGTTCATCTATCCGCAACGAACTTTTTCTCAGTCGCCCGTAAGCATAGCTACGGTCTTCATCGAAAAAATCCGTTGCAAATAAATGTCCTGCGCGATCATCACCGCGATTCATGAATAGTCCGAGCTATTTGTGTTGAAGAATGCAATATGAATATGTGGCAAAGATGCCCACAAGTGCGTGCCAATGAATGTGCCGGACAGTTTCCCCTGCATGATAACAAGAGGTATGCATTTCTCTGGCTAAATGTACGGGGTGTCGGCGAATGTGATACGCTTGAATTGAATCATTAAAAGCAACCATTAAAAGCGGTTGACAGCCTAATAGGCCGACACTATGGTTCGCGACCCTTCGCAGGGGGCTCTTTGAGAAAAGGTCGTTTCTGCGTAGTGAACAATAGATATGAGGTAACCATGCCAACAGTCAACCAGTTGATTCGCAAGTCGCGCAAGGACAAGCGCAAGATTAATAAAGTCCCTGCTTTGCAGGCTTGCCCACAGCGTCGCGGCGTATGTACGCGTGTATATACGACCACTCCGAAAAAGCCTAACTCGGCTTTGCGTAAAGTTGCGCGTGTGCGTTTGACCAATGGCATGGAAGTTACTGCCTACATTCCTGGTGAAGGCCATAAATTGCAGGAGCACTCAGTGGTGCTGATTCGCGGTGGTCGTGTAAAGGATTTGCCGGGTGTGCGTTACCATATTCTGCGTGGTGTGTTGGATACAACGGGTGTTGAAGGTCGTAAACAGGCTCGCTCGAAGTATGGCGCCAAGCGTCCGAAGTAAGATAAGAGGAATTAGATATGCCACGTAAAGGTCCCGTTAGCCGTCGTCCGATTGTTCCGGATGCGAAATTTGGTGATACCAGAGTTTCCACCGTTGTGAACAAAGTAATGCTCGACGGCAAAAAGAATATTGCTGAAGCGATTGTCTATGATGCGATGGATATTGCATCGCAGAAGTCAGGTGTTGAACAGCTGGCTATCCTGCATCAGGCGCTGGAAGCTGTGCGTCCACAGGTGGAAGTGAAGTCCCGCCGCGTGGGTGGTGCTACATATCAGGTGCCGATCGAAGTGTCTGATCGTCGTCAGCAGTCGCTGGCAGTGCGTTGGCTGGTTGAGTATTCACGCAAACGTTCCGAGCACACCATGGCGGAGCGTCTGGGTAATGAGATGGCCGATGCGATTAATGAGCGCGGTGCAGCATATAAGAAACGCGATGAAACCCATCGTATGGCTGAAGCGAATAAGGCATTCTCTCACTTCCGCTGGTAAGTTTGCTTTAACGAGATTGATCGAACCGTAAGGTTCGCAAGTAGTAATTGGTTAACAGTAAAAGGTTTAACAGTAAAAGAGTTAGTTCTTTTATAATTTGATGGATCCAAGGAGTAGCGACGTGGCTCGTAAGACACCGTTAGAACGTGTGCGCAATATCGGCATTATGGCTCATATTGACGCTGGTAAAACAACAACGACTGAGCGCGTCCTTTTCTATACAGGCGTCAGTCACAAGATTGGTGAAGTGCATGACGGCGCTGCTACCATGGACTGGATGGAGCAGGAGCAGGAGCGTGGCATCACGATCACTTCCGCAGCAACCACCTGTACCTGGGAAGATCATCAAATTAATATTATCGACACCCCCGGCCATGTGGATTTTACCATTGAAGTAGAGCGTTCCTTGCGCGTACTTGATGGCGCTGTAGGTGTGTTCTGTGCCGTTGGTGGCGTGCAGCCGCAGTCTGAAACGGTTTGGCGTCAGGCTGACCGTTACAGTGTCCCCCGTATTGCTTTTGTAAACAAGATGGACAGGACTGGTGCGGATTTCTTCAATGTGGTTGAGGAGATTCGTGATCGACTGGGTCATAATGCTGTCGCATTAAATATTCCAATCGGTGCAGAAGAAGATTTCCAGGGTGTTGTTGATCTGGTTTCCATGAAAGCTATTGTCTGGAAAGACGAAGCTATGGGCTCGATGTACGACGTTACCGACATTCCGGATGATTTGCAGGAAATTGCTGAAGAACGTCGCGAAATGCTGCTTGATGCCGTGCTGGTTAACGATGAAGATCTGATGATGGCCTATCTGGAAGGCGAAGAGATTGATCAGGCTGCACTGAAAGCATGTATTCGCAAATCTGTACTGGATATCTCTGTGATTCCTGTACTGGCTGGTACAGCCTTTAAGAATAAAGGCGTGCAGACATTGCTGGATGCTGTGGTTGATTATATGCCTGCGCCGGTTGACGTGCCTGCAATCAAGGGCGTGCATCCTGATACGGATGAAGATGATGAACGTAAATCTTCTGATGACGAGCCTTTTTCAGCCCTGGCTTTTAAAGTTATGACCGACCCGTTCGTCGGTACCCTGACCTTCTTCCGCGTCTATTCCGGCGTTGCTGAGGCAGGTTCTTATATTATTAACTCGACCAAGAGCAGAAAAGAGCGTCTGGGTCGTATTCTGCTGATGCATGCTAATGAGCGTTCAGAAATCAAGGAAGTGCGTGCCGGTGATATCGCTTCGGCTGTGGGTCTGAAGGCCACCACAACCGGAGATACGCTGTGCACCCCTGATGCGCCGATTATTCTGGAGCGCATGGAATTCCCTGAGCCGGTTATTTCGGTTGCAATTGAGCCGAAGACCAAGGCCGACCAGGAAAAGATGGGCGTGGCACTGGGTCGTCTGGCTGCAGAAGATCCTTCATTCCGTGTGCGTACTGATGATGAAACCGGTCAAACTATTATCTCCGGTATGGGCGAGTTGCATCTGGAGATTCTGGTGGATCGCATGCGTCGGGAATTCAATGTGGAAGCCAATGTTGGTAAGCCACAGGTAGCCTATCGTGAAACGATTCGAGCCAAAACCAAGGCGGAAGGCAAGTTTGTGCGTCAGTCCGGTGGTCGCGGTCAGTACGGTCATTGCTGGCTGGAAATCGAGCCTATGGAAGCTGGTAGTGGTTTCGAGTTCGTCGATGAGATTACCGGCGGCTCCATTCCACGTGAATATATTCCAGCCGTGGGCAAAGGTTGCGAAGAGGCTATGGCCAATGGCGTGTTGGCCGGCTATCCGATGGTGGATATCAAAGCGACCGTCGTTGACGGTTCCTATCATGATGTCGACTCCAATGAGATGGCATTCAAGGTGGCCGGTTCCATGGGCTTTCGCGCCGGTTGTGCGCAGGCTAGTCCGGTCATTCTTGAGCCGATGATGGAAGTTGAAGTGGTTACGCCTGAAGATTATATGGGCGATATCGTGGGTGACTTGAATCGTCGCCGTGGCCGCGTACTGGGCATGGAAGATCGTCATGGCGCCAAAGTTATTGAGTCTGAAGTGCCTTTGAGCGAAATGTTCGGTTATTCGACCAATGTGCGCTCGATGTCACAGGGACGCGCCACATACACCATGCAGTTTAAACATTATGAAGAAGTTCCAAAGAATATCGCGTTGGAAATCATCGCGGCAGTTAAAGGCTAGAGGAGTTACAGATGGCAAAGGAAAAGTACGAGCGCACCAAACCGCACGTTAACATTGGCACCATTGGTCACGTTGACCATGGCAAGACGACGTTGACAGCTGCGATCACCAAGGTTCTGGCAGAGACAGGCGGAGCAGATTTCAAGGATTACGGCGATATTGATGGGGCTCCTGAAGAGCGTGAGCGCGGTATTACCATTGCAACTGCCCACGTTGAATATGAGACAGAAGCACGTCACTACGCTCATGTGGATTGCCCTGGCCATGCCGATTATGTGAAGAATATGATTACCGGCGCAGCTCAGATGGATGGTGGTATTCTGGTTGTATCCGCTGCTGATGGCCCGATGCCTCAGACCCGCGAGCATGTACTGTTGGCGCGTCAGGTAAACGTACCTCACCTGGTTGTTTATTTAAACAAGGCCGACATGGTTGATGATGAAGAGCTGCTGGAACTGGTTGAAATGGAAGTTCGCGAACTGCTGGACTCCTACGATTTCCCGGGAGATGACACCCCGATCATTATCGGTTCTGCGCTGAAGGCTCTGGAAGGAGATACATCCGATATTGGTGCTGGCTCCATTCATAAATTGATGGACGCTGTGGATTCATTCATCCCGACCCCGGATCGTCCTGTGGATAAACCATTCCTGATGCCGATTGAGGATATTTTTTCGATCTCCGGTCGCGGTACTGTGGCAACCGGTCGTGTTGAGCAGGGCGTGATTAAGGTTGGTGAAGAGATTGAAATTGTCGGTATTAGAGATACTGCCGTCAGTACCTGTACAGGTGTGGAGATGTTCCACAAGTTGCTGGATCAGGGCGAAGCAGGCGACAACGTCGGCGTGCTGCTGCGTGGCACCAAACGTGAAGATATTGAGCGTGGTCAGGTTCTGGCTAAGCCGGGTTCAATCACACCGCACACCAGCTTCAAGGCTGAAGCGTATATTCTGAACAAGGAAGAGGGTGGTCGTCATACACCGTTCTTCAATGGCTATCGTCCGCAGTTTTACTTCCGTACCACGGACGTAACCGGATCAGTCACTTTGCCGGAAGGTACAGAAATGGTGATGCCTGGCGATAACATTTCGATGACTGTTGAGCTGATTACGCCCATCGCCATGGATAAGGAACTGCGTTTCGCAATTCGCGAAGGCGGTCGCACGGTCGGCGCTGGCGTCGTTACCGACATTAGTAAGTAAGATAGGGGACCATACGTGGCAACTCAAAGTATTCGTATACGTCTGAAAGCTTTCGATCATCGCATTCTTGATAAGAGTGCGGCTGATATCGTAGCTACAGCAAAACGCACTGGTGCTGAAGTGCGCGGGCCAATTCCGATTCCTACCCGGATTCGTAAGTTCTGCGTCATCAAATCACCGCATAAATATAAGGATTCTCGTGAACAGTTCGAAATCCGTACGCACAAGCGTTTGCTGGACATTAACAAACCGACTCCACAAACGGTGGACGCGCTGATGAAGCTCGACCTGCCGTCCGGCGTGGACGTCGAGATCAAGCTGTAAGCGGGAGATAGGCATGAGTGTTGGATTAGTTGCCCGTAAAGCGGGTATGACTCAGATTTTTACAGAAGATGGCAATGCTGTCGCTGTAACCGTGCTGAATGTTGAACCTTGTACAGTGATTGCACGCCGCAGTGCTGATAAAGACGGTTATGACGCAGTTCAGGTTGGCTTTGGTAAAGCAAAACGTGTGAACTCACGCGCCATGCAGGGTTATTTCGCCAAGCAGGGTCAGGAAGTCACTGGCGGTCTGAAAGAATTCCGTGTCGCTGCTGATGCTGAGTAT
>CAJXNE010000105.1 GCA_913056285.1 uncultured Zetaproteobacteria bacterium
GGTAGAGCCCCAGCCCCGTGCCTCCCGCCTTGACCGACAGTTCCGAATCGATGCGCACGAATGGCTGAAACAGTTGCGCCACCTGCTCCGGCGACATGCCGATGCCCTCATCGCGCACCTCGATAACCGCCTCATCATCCTGCCGCCGCGCCGAAACATGAATGCTGCCGGTTTTGGAATATTTCACCGCATTGCTGATCAGATTCAGCAGACACTGCAATAGCCTCGCCCGGTCGGTATGCATCGAAATGTCATCTTTGAGCGGCGAGAGCGTCAGCTCCAGCCCTTTCTTGTCAGCGGCGATAAGATTGTCTTGCAGCGCCTCGTCCAGCAACTCTCCCAGTTCGAAGTCACGGGGCAGCGCTTCGAGTTTGCCAGCTTCCACCTTAGATAGATCAATGATATCCGTGATCAGCATCAGCAGATGCTTGCCGGCCCCATGCACGCGCGTTAACTGATCGCGCTGCACATCGTTGATCTCGCCGGTGAGCCCCTGCAACATCAGATCGGTAAAGCCGAGAATCGAGTTCATCGGCGTGCGCAACTCATGTGACATCGAGGCGATGAACATGCTCTTCAGCCGGTCCAAATCCTTCAGATGTTTGTTGGCCTCTTCCAGTTCATGCGTGCGAGACTCGACCAGCTCCTCCAGATGATCGCGGTATTGCGCCAGTTTCTGCTCCGCCTGCTTGCGCCCGGTGATGTCCATGCCAACGGCCTGAAACTGCTTGATAGCCTCGATGTCATCAAAATTGGCAATGTAGAGCCAGCGAATCCAGTGCGACTCCCCATCGGCGCGCCGGATCTCCGTTTCTATTGCAATCGATGGACTGGCGGGAGTACGCGTTTCCAGAGCTTGCAGCGTGGCGGGCCTCTCCGATTCAGGACAATAGTCAATCCAGCGCTCGCCGATCAGGGCTTCGGTCGGCATGTCTCTGAATTCGGCATAGGCCTGATTTACAAATGTAAGCGTGGTATTCGGCAGGAAGCTGGTGAACAGCGTACCCTGATTTTCAACCAGAGCCCGATATTTGGCTTCGCTTTCCTGCAATGATCGGGTACGCTTATCAACCTCCAGTTCCAGTTGGTTGTGGCTGTATTTCAGTTTCCTGTTTAAAGAAGAGACGGTTTTTTTACTTTTGCCCATTTCAAAAATAGTTTTTGTTAGCAGCGAGGCCTTTACCTCAGCGAGATAGGCCAGCGCGCGCATATGCATGGATTTTTCGATCATGCGCTGGCTCACGTTTCGTGAATCAGATACCTGCTCGCCAGTGACTTCCCTGAAGCCTCCTTTCATCTAAACATCCTCTGTCAGATCCGCGCCACAGGGCAGTGCTTTGAGAAAATCAAATGCAGTGGCAATGTCATCGCCTTCGAGAATGGAACCATGCTGGGGCAGGATGCGCTCGATCTCCCAGCGCTCCTGCATTCGGCTCAGAGCTTTGCTGAGTATCCGGTTGCTGGCCATATAGGCTTGATGAAACGGAACCATAGGCGCGCAGAAATCACCAGAGGCAAACAGAGACCACTTATCGGTGTTAATAGCCCCGAAGATATCGCTGGTAAACAGGCTCTTGCTTTTGACGTCATAAGTGACAATGGCGCCGGGCGAATGCAGGAACGGGGTAAACATAAACTCCAGCACGCGCCCGCTCTTCAGGGTCAGTTTGAAATCATTATGGTCGACTGCATAAAACTCCGAGCGCAGGCCGATATGCCGGATCAGCCGAATGGTATGCTGATGCGCCACAATGCGCAGGTCGGGTCGCTCGATCACATCCTCAACCACCGCCATGTTGCCGCACACGTCTGGATCCTGATGCTGGGCGATAATATGGGTGATGCTGTCAGGATCAGTCATATCGATCACCTTGCGCATGACTTTTGGAAAATCAGGAATCGAGCCAGAGTCAATGAAAATAGATTCATCACCGTCGAGCAGCAGATAAGGATTGCAGTGTAGCCCGGCAGCCGCATCGTTAAAACCAACCCAGTATATCTCGCGTGTCACTGCTATAGCATTTTCATAGTTCAGTCTTTTCATAGCTTCACCTGCTACCTGGATGTAGTAATTCAGAGCATCCTTAATATATCCACCGTTTGACAAGCATGTATAAAGACGGAATCACACTTCAGTCCACATGCCATCAATAGCGCAAACAAAATGCCGTGATGACAATTAAAGCCACACGCCGAAGGTCAAAACATCTAAATTATAGTCCACTCAGCTTGGTTGCACAACAAGCGAATGACTTTGCAACAAATGCATTTTTTCTTCAGCTACTTAAATCTGTTTATCCGCTCGCTTTCTCTCGGAGTTATGTTGTTCTCTCACTGAGAATAACAGCTTATAGCAACAGGTTGATGCATTGTTTTTCGTTCATCGTAGAGTGGTGGCGCGCCTATTTTGGCCGATAAAGGAGCTTATTTCATGGACATCATTCAGGCGATTATTCTGGGTATTATTGAGGGCGCGACTGAATTTCTGCCCATTTCTTCAACCGGGCATATGATTGTCGCCAGCCAGTGGCTTGGCCTATCGCAAACCGATAATAATAAGGCATTTGAAGTCATTATACAGCTTGCCGCCATTCTGGCTGTGGTGGCCAATTATCGGGACAGGTTTGTTGTTAATGCGGTAAACATCGAACTGTGGAAAAAAGTCGTGCTGGCTTTTATTCCCCTCGGACTGGTCGGATTCCTGTTCCACAAACAGATCAAAGCCATGTTTACCGTCGATATCGTAGCAGTCATGTTTATTGTCGGTGGCATCATCTTTTTGATTATCGAGTATTTTCAACGCAACAAGACGCAACCCGTGCAACGACTTGAAGATATGACTTATAGACACGCGGGCTGGATTGGTTTTGCTCAGATATTTGCCCTGATCCCAGGCACCAGCCGGGCTGGCGCATCCATCGTCGGCGCTTTGCTGGTCGGTTTGAGTCGCAAAGCCAGTGCGGAGTTTTCATTTTTGCTGGCATTGCCGGTGATGACAGCGGCCAGCGGCTTTGATCTGTTAAAACATTATCAGGATTTTACCGGCGTGAACATGCTGGTACTGGGAGCAGGCTTTGCCGTTGCATTTATCTCGGCATGGTTGGTGATGCGCTTGTTCATCCATTTTCTGGAACGCTTTACCTTTGTCGCATTCGGCGTCTACCGCATTTTGTTTGGTGCGCTGTTGTTATGGGTGATCTGATGGGGGGCGCTGTGAATACACATTGGGTCTGGTCCGGCATTGATCCGGTAGCACTGCAAATCGGGCCACTGGCCATTCACTGGTACGGGCTGATGTATATCGCCGGTTTCTTCGGCACCTGGTATCTGGTGCGCAGGCAGTTACAACAGGATGGGTTATGGGAAACCGCTGTTTCCCGCGATGCCTATGAAGGCCTGTTTACCACGTTAATTCTCGGTGTCGTACTCGGTGGGCGCATCGGTTATGTGCTGTTTTACAACTTGTCCTATTATCTGGGACACCCGATTGAAATCCTGTATATCTGGCAGGGTGGCATGTCATTCCACGGCGGATTGGTGGGGCCGATTATTGCCGGCTGGTTCTATTGTCGGAAGCATGGGTTACCGTTTCTCGGGCTGGCCGACCGTTTTTTTACCGTTGCTCCGCTTGGTCTGATGTTCGGCCGCATCGGCAATTTCATCAACGGGGAACTGTGGGGGCGGGTATCCGATGTGCCATGGGCTATCATATTTCCGCAGGCCGGGCCCGAACCGAGACATCCCAGCCAGTTATACGAGATGACGCTGGAAGGCATTGTCCTGTTTGCCGTGTTATGGTCGTTGCGCCATAAAGACTGGCCTGCCGGCGCGCGCGTGGCGGTGTTTTTAATCGGTTACGCGATTGCGCGTATTATCTGCGAAAATTTCCGGCAACCCGATGCCCAACTCGGCTTCCTGTTCGGCCCCGTAACGATGGGCATGTTGCTCTCATCCGCCATGATCGTCGTTGGCGCGGTTTGGTTGTATGCGTTGTTCCGGAACAGAGCTTAAGCCAGGTTAAAAATGATATTTGATGGCGGCAGTATAGCTATTGGCTTCCAGGCCTCTGTAATTGGTGTTGATGGTGGCTGCCGAATTATCCGGTTTGCCTAGCATGTGGGTGACTTCGGCATCAATCGAATAGTCATCACTCACCTGATAATTGAAGCCTGCACCGAAGGCATAGCTGATGCGGGTCTTGCTCTGCTTGGCTCCGGCAGGCGCCTGATAGCTGCCGTGCACCACAGCAAATCCACCCAGTGCATATGCAGTGAGTTCTTCGGTTAATGCGATTTGCGGTTTAATATAATGGGCTACGAAATCCATGCGCTGTTTTGGCTGAGGCGCAATCGCATCGCCATCGCCACTGCTGGCCGTGCCGCCGAGCCGAATCTCCGCACTGAAATATTCATTAAAGTGATGGCCCAAAATCATATAGCCGCCGAACACGGTGTCACGATTCACACCATTACTCAGACTGAAAGCACCCAATCCTGCTCCGACATAATGGTCGCCAGCCGCAAACGCCGGACTGGCAAAACCCAGCGCCATTATAGTTATCAGTGTTTTGATCCATGTACGCATATCTATTCTCCAATGTTTGATGGCGCGGCATGATAGCGATGTGCCGCAAGGATGGAACCACAGGCATTTGATGGGCTTGTTGCTGTGTCTGTTTGCCACGAACAGCCTGTTTGCTGCAATATTTGCCGCAATGTTGGCAAGTAGCAGCATGCACAGCTAGGTTTGCCGTCCGTTTTTTCAGGGCGTCGATTTTTTCAGGGAGCAACCGTGCTAACGTTTCAGGATTTAATTCTTACCTTACAACAGTTTTGGGCCAAACGCGGTTGCGTTGTGCAACAGCCCTATGATTCATCAGTGGGCGCGGGTACGTTCCACCCGGCCACCTTTCTGCGTGTGCTTGATGATAACGACTGGCGCACGGCTTACGTGCAACCCTGCCGCCGCCCTACCGATGGCCGCTATGGCGAGAACCCGAACCGCTTACAACACTACTACCAGTTTCAGGTGATTCTCAAACCCGCGCCGGAAGACATCCTTGAACTTTATCTCGATTCGTTGCGCACCATTGGCATCGACCCTGAAGTGCACGATATTCGTTTTGTCGAAGACGATTGGGAATCGCCCACATTGGGTGCATGGGGACTGGGCTGGGAAGTGTGGCTCAATGGCATGGAAATCACCCAGTTCACCTATTTCCAGCAAGTGGGCAGTGTCGAACTCTCGCGCACACCCGGTGAAATCACCTACGGACTGGAACGACTCGCCATGTATATTCAAGGTGTGGAAAACGTATTTGATCTGGTCTGGGTAGAGGACGATGACGGCAAACAGGTGTCATACGGCGAAGTATTCCATCGCAACGAAGTGGAATATTCTACCTACAACTTTGAAGTGGCAGACAGTAGTTGGCTGCATCAACAGTTCGATCATGCCGAAGGTGAGTGCGCACGTTTAACGGAAAAGAATCTGATTTTACCGGCCTACGAAGAAGTGATGAAAGCATCGCACGCATTTAATTTACTCGATGCCCGGGGCGCGATTTCCGTGGCTGAAAGGCAACGTTTTATCGGACGCGTGCGAGGGTTGGCGCGCACCGTGTCGCGCGCTTATGCGGGGGTAGAGGCATGAGCGAAATGAATCCATTGCTGATTGAAATCGGAACTGAGGAAATCCCGGCCGGCGTTGCGCCGCGCATGGGTGCTGCGTTGAAAGCGGCTGTGGAAAAACTGCTGGCCGATGCCGATGTGGCTCCTGAATCCATACGCCTGGGTGTTTCGCCGCGCCGACTGCTGCTGCATACCGCCGCATGTCCGGTGATGCAGGATGATCGCGAACAAACCATCTGGGGGCCGCCGGAACGCGTGGCCTTTGCCAATGGAAACCCGACTGGTGCAGCCCACGGCTTTGCCAAAAAATCCGGTCTGTCGCTGGATGATTTTGAGTTAGCCGACAAAGGCGATGGCAAGGGCAACTACATGAAAGCGGTGCGCACTCTCAAAGGTCGCCCGGTTGCCGATATTATTGCTGAAGCCATGCCCGGCGTATTGCGCAAACTGCCCAGCCCCAAACAGATGCAGTGGCAGGATGGGGAAACGCGTAGCGATGCATTCATCCGTCCGATTCGCTGGATGGTGGCGCGTTTGGGTGATTGTGTGATTGATTTCGCATTTGCAGGTGTCAGCGCCGGCAGCGAAAGTCGTGGTCACCGTGTACATGGAACCCGTGGTGAAATCGATATGAACGATCCTTTTACCTGGCTGGAATCGCAATATGTGCGTGCTGACCGTGATGCGCGCAAAGCACTGATTGCCGAGCAGTTGATTCAGGCAGCGGCCAGCGAAGATGTAACGCTGGTGGAAGATGCCGCATTACTGGATGAGGTGACCGATCTGGTCGAGTGGCCGCAGGCGATTGCCGCACGCTACGATGCCGGTTTCCTGCGCCTGCCTGAAGAGGTCAGTCGCATTGAATTAAAACATCATCAGCGCTGTTTTTCATCATATGACAGCGGGGGGAAAGTCAGCCCGGTGTTTTTCACTGTGGCCAATATTGCTTCGAAGAACCCGGCTGCGGTGGCGCATGGCAATGAACGCGTGGTCAATGCGCGTCTGGCCGATGCGGCCTTCTATTTTGATCGCGATCCGCAGCAGTCGCTCGATGCCCGCGTTGAAAAATTATCCGAAATCGTGTTTCAGGATGGGCTCGGCATGGTCGGTGATCAGGTGCGCCGCATGCGCGCTTTTGTGCTCGATAATGCGAAAGCACTCGGTGTCGATGCCAATGATGCCCTGCGTGCCGCACTGTTATGTAAATCTGATTTAACCACGGGTCTGGTCGGCGAGTTCCCCGAATTGCAGGGTTATATGGGCGGCATTTATGCCCGCATGGATGGTGAGAATGATGCGGTTGCCAGCGGCATTGAGCATCACTATGCCCCGGTTGGCGCTGAGGATGCCCTGCCGGAGAACCGCATTGCCCGCGCAATTGGCATTATCGAGCGTGTTGATAAACTGCTGGGTTATTTCCATTTGGGTCGCATCCCGACCGCCAGCGCCGACCCGTTCGGGCTGCGCCGCGCAGCCATCGGCCTGATTCGTCTGCTCTCGGACTCATCTTCTCCGATTGATATGACGCTGGACAAAGTGATCGATGAAGCGGCCAAACAGTGGAATCAGCAGCGTGTCACCATTGCTGTTTCGGCCGATACCAAGGCAAAAGTGCATGCGTTCATCATTGAACGACTGCTCGGCCTGAGTGGTAATCTGGGATTCTCCAGAACAGCCATCGATGCCGCGGTCAATTCCTCTGAAACCCGGCCATTGTATCGGGAAGCATTGATCGCGCGTCACCTGGCTGGTTTTGAAAATTCGGATGAGGGACAGGCTATTGCCGCCGCCAA
>CAJXNE010000106.1 GCA_913056285.1 uncultured Zetaproteobacteria bacterium
TTATTTCATATTGGAAAAGGCTTAGGGTGGCATTTATAAATTGCGCAAGCTATGGTTCCCCCATCCTGAAAGACGGTACCACGCAGGTGGATCGAAGCGGCAAGGCAATGATAATGAATAACAGACCCGTCACGGCAGCGACGCTATTGCGCGCCAAGCAGTGCAACGAAAAAACTGTATGGCTGACGGCATATGATGCCACGTCCGCCCAAATTTCCGAAGCCGCCGGAGCCGATGTTCTGCTGGTTGGCGATTCGCTCGGCATGACCTGTCTGGGCTTTGATTCCACCTTACCCGTCACACTTGATCAGATGATCCATCACACCACTGCCGTTGTGCGTGGTCGCAAACGTGCATGGGTGGTATGCGATTTACCATTCGGTACCTATCAGCAATCGCCTGAACAGGCATTTGAATCCAGCGTTTCAGTATTGCAGGGCACAAATTGTGACGCCGTCAAAATCGAAGGCGGCGAACACATGGCTGCCAGCATTCGTTTTCTGGCAGAGCGCGGCATTGCCGTGGTCGCCCATATCGGACTGACACCGCAATCGGTTAAAAAATTAGGTTCTTACGCGAAGCGTGGCAAAAGTAGCGCGGAACGCAGCCAATTATTGAAGGATGCACACGCAGTCAGCGAAGCAGGAGCGGTGTGCATTGTGCTGGAAAATATTCCCGCCGATCTGGCGGCAGAAATCACAGCCGAACTGGATATTCCTACAGTTGGCATTGGCGCAGGAGCCGACTGCGATGCGCAAGTATTGGTGTTCAATGATCTCGTCGGCCTCTCCGAAACCAATCCGCCATTTGCGCCCGCATATGGCAATGCGCGCCAAATGATGACACAGGCCATATCGCGCTGGAGCGCCGATGTTAAATCCGGTCAATTCCCGGCATGAGAATCTCGACCACATCCGCTGAAATTCGCAGCCAGCTAAAAGCGCTGCGCGGACACAGAAGCATCGCCTTTGTGCCAACCATGGGATGCTTGCATGCCGGCCACATCAGCCTGATTGAGAAAGCCAGGACGCTGGCCGATATCGTTATCGTATCGGTCTATGTCAATCCGTTGCAGTTCGGCGCGAATGAAGATCTGGACACCTATCCGCGCAGCTTCGATGCCGATGCGCGCGCCTGCGCCGATGCCAACGTTGATTTTCTCTTTCATCCGGCCACCCTTTACCCCGAGCATGGGCCGAATATCAGTCTGAAAACCACGAAACTATCCGATTGCCTGTGCGGTGCAGCACGCGCCGGCCATTTTGATGGCGTGGTCACGGTGGTGAATATCCTGTTTAATATCGTGCAACCCGATATCGCCGTATTCGGTGAAAAGGACTGGCAACAGCTGGCCATTATTCGCTGCATGGTCAGCGACTTACACATGCCGATTGAGATTGTCGGCGGCGGGATTGTCCGCGAAGCCGACGGTTTAGCGATGAGCAGTCGCAATCGCTATTTATCCGATAGCGAACGCACCCGGGCGCTGGCTATATCCAGAGCGCTGACGGCCATGCAACAGGCTGCTCGGGATGGTGAAACTGATGCGGAAGCGCTGAAAACCCGCGCCCGGAATATATTGCAAAACGCCGCTGTTCAGCCGGAATATATCGATATTCGCCATGCCATAACTCTGAAAGAAGAACAGCAGTTAAAGCACCAGCCTACGCGCGCCTTTATTGCCGCCCGCGTTGGCAAAACGCGTTTAATTGATAATGTAGCAATAAATACGCCTCTGTCCTGTGATGGACAGTAAGGGAGTCACCGATGAAACTGACCATGCTGAAATCCAAAATCCACCGTGTCACGGTGACCCATGCCGAACTCGATTATGAAGGCTCCTGCGCCATCGACCAGAACCTGATGGACAAGGCGAACATCCTGCCGTTTGAGCAACTGCACATTTATAATGTCAGCAACGGCGAACGCTTTACCACCTATGCGATTACCGCACCGCGCGGCTCGGCCACCATCGGCGTCAATGGTGCTGCCGCCCACAAGGCAAGCGCCGGCGATTTGCTGATAATCTGCACCTATGCCGATATGGCAGCGGCGGAAGCCGAATGTTTTAATCCGGCGCTGGTTTATGTGGACGATGACAATGCCATCACCCGCGTCAGCCATGGCCATCTGGCCGCAGCCTGACCAGGGCGTGCTATACGCCATCTCCAATGTCAAAGTTGAACTCGATGATGATGAAAACACGGTAACTACTCGCCTGATCACTTACCTCGGCATCAACCCCGAGCACTGTGCTGCCATTGTTTGCGTCCGCCGCGCCATTGATGCGCGCAAAAAAAGCCATATCCATTTCGTTTGCACCTACGAAGTCAGCCTGACATGCACGTTATCGCATCTGCCTGCGCAGGTGCGCGAAATTACGCACTCGTCGCTCGAACCTGAATGTCCGGATATTTTTAAATCATCAGGAAAAACAAAAACACATGTGATCGTCATCGGCGCGGGACCGGCAGGTCTGTTTGCCGCACTCTCGCTGGCCGAAGCCGGTGTACGCGTCACGCTGCTGGAGCGCGGCAAGCCGGTGGAAACGCGCATGCGCGATATCGGTCGCCTGCGTTCGCGCGGCGAATTGAATCCGGAAAGCAATATCTGTTTCGGCGAAGGCGGCGCCGGCACCTACACCGACGGCAAACTATACACCCGCATCAAACATCCGTTCCTGCGCCATGTCCTGCACAGCTTTGTTCGCTTTGGCGCAAAGCCGGATATTCTTGTTGATGCACATCCGCACCTGGGCACCGACAGACTGGTGCGCATCGTGCGCAATATGCGCCAACACCTGCTCGGACTCGGGGTGGATTATCGCTTTGAAACTCGCGTCGATAATTTATTGGTGCATGAAAACGCCGTGAGCGGCGTGCGTACAGCAAAGGGTGAAGAGATTACCGCCGACTCCGTGATTCTGGCCACCGGCCATTCGGCTCGCGACACCTTTGAGCGCTTGCACGAACTGGGCATTAAAATGGAGGCCAAGGCATTTGCCGTCGGCGTTCGCGCCGAACATCCGCAAGAGCTCATCAACCGGAATCAGTATGGCCGCATGGCCGGTCATGCCCGGCTCGGGGCGGCGGAATACAAATTAACGCATCAGGTTCCAGACCCGTATCTGAACAAGCGCGGCGTCTATTCATTCTGCATGTGTCCCGGCGGACTGATTGTGCCCTCCCCGACCGAAACCGGCGGCATGGCGGTCAACGGCATGAGCAATGCCAAACGCGCCGGTGCGTGGGCCAATTCCGGTATTGTCGTCCAGGTCACGCCGGATGACATCCTCCGTCATGGCATCGAAGATCATCCGCTCATGGGCATCTCATTCCAGCGCCAGCTCGAAACGGCGACATTTAAGGCCGCAGGCAAGCGCTATGCAGCGCCAGCGATGCGGCTGGTTGATTTCATTGCCAAGCACCCCACCGGCAAGCTGGCCCCCACCCGCGTCAAACCCGAAGCTGTCGCTGCCGATTTATGGAATATATTCCCCGACTGGCTGGGCGAACCATTGAGCGCAGGCATCAAAGGTTTCGGGCAAAAGATGCGAGGCTTTATCTCCACCGAAGCGAATCTGATGGCTTCGGAAACACGCACATCCTCGCCGCTGCGTATCGAACGCAATGAAGCCATGCAATCGGTTAATATATCCGGTCTGTATCCGGTTGGCGAAGGCGCCGGTTATGCCGGTGGCATTGTCTCGGCGGCAGTGGACGGCCTGAAAGCCGCAGCGGCCATTCTGAATACCGGATCATCATAAAAAGTTCGGGTTAGAACAGATAAGGGTTTCTTTGCGCCGCCAGATGCTGCTGCTTCTCGCCTTCAAAATCAGCATAAGGGTTCACCCAGTATCGGGCATCAAGACACATGCAAATATTATCAATGCATACTTGAGAAACATCATGACAGGGGTTCCATACAGATTCATCAGGCTGCAATCGCAGTCAGTTCATCGTGCAGCACTTGCTCGGCCTGCCATAGATCGAATTCCATCTGCATGGACAGCCATATCCGAGCCCCATTCCCAACGACAGCACCGATGCGCAAAGCGGCTTCCGGGGTAATTGCACGCTTGCAGGCGAGAATAGCATGAATGGACTGACGACTCATACCAGTACGTTTGGCAAAGCCGGTTACGCTGTCATGCATGGCAGGCAACACATCCTCTCGCAACACCTCGCCGGGATGTGTGGGTTTACGATTAGGTCTTTGGGTTATCATCAACTCACTCATGTGGCCTCCTAATGGTAGTTTTCCATATCTATCCGGTAGATGTCGCCATCTACCCATTCAAAGGTCAGACAGTAAGGGCCATTGATATGAATGCTGTAACGTTTTGGCTTTCCCTCAAGTCCATGAAAGTTAAAACCGGGAATATCCAACTCATCAAGTTCGTGGGAAGCATCCATCACATCAAGGCGACGCAACGCTCTCTTTTGCAGATCATGCCTGACCTTCGAGCTACGCCCTGTCATGAATAATGTTTTCAGCCCTTTGTGCTTAAAACTCTTGATCATCTATCGATACTGTAATGTATCGCATTACAGTGTCAAGAAAACTGAAATATAACGAACTATTGTATGATTACAGAGTAAATAGAGGCTTAGAAACGCTTTTTTGAGGGTGGCAAAGATGCTCTAAGGCATTAATGTTTGGATTATGCCAAGAGTGAACCGTTATCATTTACCTGATCAGTTGCCTGTCAACAGTTCCAATGCATTCGCTGTAACGCTTGGCCAATGATCAACACCGGTTTCCCCTGTTTGGCTGACAGCACTGCAAGAGTTCTGATTCTTGGTTCGATGCCCAGCCAAAAATCACTTGCGGCAGATCAATACTATGCCCACCCGCAAAATGCATTCTGGCCAATCATGGCAGAGTTGCTCGATTTGGATAGTGGATTGGAATACGAACAACGACTGGCCCGACTGCGCGAAAACCATGTGGCGCTGTGGGATGTCGCATACCAATGTATTCGCCCCGGCAGTATGGATCATGCCATCAAACTCGAATCGGTCGTAGCCAACGATTTTGTGTCCCTTTTCAATGCCCACCGGCATATCTGCGCTATCTTTTTTAATGGTCGCAAAGCCGAAGAATTGTTTCGCAAGCTCGTTCAGCCTGAACTTCCCGAAAAATACCAACACATCAAACAGCATCTGCTACCATCCACCAGCCCTGCCCATGCCGGACTCAGTCGCACCCAAAAACTTGAGGCATGGAAAATAGTCTCCCAGACCCTTGAAAACGGCTAGGCTTACCCCTATCTATCGAATTCAATAGAATTGAAAAATGATGAAGTCGTAAAAAGTCCGTCCATGGGCGCTTTGATGACTTCTTACGAAGTCATCAAGAATATTTTTCAAAATCACGACTCAGGAGAACTCATGACTGCAACAACCACCAAAGAAACCCATGCCTTTCAAACCGAGGTCAAACAGCTGCTGGATTTGATGATTCATTCGCTCTATTCCAACAAGGAGATTTTCCTGCGCGAACTGATCTCCAATGCATCCGATGCCGCCGACAAATTGCGCTTTGAAGCCACCACCGATGATGCGCTGTTCGAAGGCGATTCAGATTTGCACGTGTATATTGATATCGACAAAGAAGCGCGCACCATCACCATCCGCGATAACGGCATCGGCATGAATCGTGATGAAGTGATTGAAAATATCGGCACCATCGCCCGCTCCGGCACCAAGGAATTCTTCGGCCAACTCTCCGGCGATCAGGAAAAAGACGCCCATTTGATCGGTCAATTTGGCGTCGGATTCTATAGTTCGTTTCTGGTCGCGGACAAGGTAACACTGACCACCCGCCGCGCCGGCGTCGAAAAAGAACACGGCGTACGCTGGGAATCGGTAGGTGATGGCGAATATGATTTGGATACCGTGGAGAAAGAGACACGCGGCACTGAAATCACCCTGCATTTACGCGAAGAAGCCGATGAATTCCTCGAGTCCTATCGCTTACGTTCAATCATTCAAAAATATGCTGATCATATCCCCTTCCCGATCCGCATGATGGGCACGCCAGTGCCGGCTGTCGAAGGTGAGGAAGAAAAACCGGCAGAGATTGAAACAGTCAATCAGGCATCGGCTCTGTGGACACGTCCGAAATCGGAATTGAGCGAGGAGGACTACAATAATTTCTATAAGCATATCGGCCACGATTTTGAAGACCCGCTAGCCCGTTTACATCAAAAGCTGGAAGGCAAATACGAATATTCACTGCTGCTCTATTTACCCAAGCGCGCCCCATTCGACCTGTGGCAGGCTGAGGCCAAGCACGGCGTCAAACTGTATGTGCGCCGCGTATTCATCATGGAAGCATCTGAAGATTTATTGCCGCGTTATCTGCGCTTTGTACGCGGCGTCATGGATACCAATGATTTGCCGCTAAACGTATCGCGTGAAATTCTGCAACAGAGCCCTGCCATGGATGCCATGAAGAAGGGCGCGACCAAGCGCGTGTTGGGTCTGCTTGAAGATATGGCGAAAAACGCCGGTGAAGCCGGTGAGGATGATACAATTAACACCGATTACGCCACCTTCTGGGGCGAATTCGGCAATTGCCTGAAAGAGGGTATTATTGAAGATTCATCCAACCGTGAGCGTATTGCCAAACTGCTGCGTTTTTCCACCACCGAATCAGATGATCAGAGTGTTGCACTGACCGAATATGTCGAGCGCATGAAAGAGGGACAGGATACCATCTATTTCATCACGGCTGAAACGCTGGCGGCAGCCAAACATAGCCCGCATCTGGAAATCTTCCGCAAAAAGGGTATTGAAGTACTGCTGTTGGCTGATCGCATCGACGAATGGCTGACCAGCCACCTGACCGAGTTCGACGGCAAGAAACTGCAATCCATTGCCAAGGGCGAACTCGATCTGTCCGGCATCGGTGAAAATGCTGAGGAAGAGAAAAAAGAGCAGGAAGAAAAAGCCAAAGCCGCTGAACCGGCTGTTGAGAAAATCAAGACTTCGCTGGGCGAGAAGGTGAAAGATGTGCGCGTCACTGATCGTCTGACCGAATCCCCTGCATGTCTGGTTTCCGATCAGTTTGATATGAGCTCCAATATGGAACGTATCCTCAAGCAGGCTGGTCAGGATGTGCCGGATATGAAACCGATTCTGGAAATCAACCCGGATCACGAACTGGTTCAGCGTCTGGCCAAGATGCGTTCAAAGGATAAAATTAACGATTTTTCCAGCATCCTGTTCGACCAGGCTGTACTGGCCGAAGGTGCTCTGCCGGATGATCCGGCCGGTTTTGTTCGCAAAGTTAACGCCCTGTTGATTCAGTAAATCAACAAACTGGCAAGAAGCTAACCCGGACTATTCATGAATCGTTGTGATGATCACGCCGGGCCTTTGCTTGCAACGGATTCTGAGGAAGAGACTCGTAGCA
>CAJXNE010000107.1 GCA_913056285.1 uncultured Zetaproteobacteria bacterium
CTATCATTTTGTTACTCAAGCGTTTGGGAGTTGCAACGCGACTTGAGTCGCTATCCCGGAAGCTGCGACATGGGCAATGGATATTAACCCAGCCTACATTTCTTTATAAAACTGGTGGTTTTCCTTCTTGATTGTTTCCGTAGCCGGCATCGGAAAGAAAAGACTTTTCTGACCTTGGGCCAGCCAGAAGCCATGCCTGATCTTAGTATAAGGGATTTTTTCCATTTCACTATTTAAGCTAATACCTTTGGACTCTTTATCGGTTTTTTTCAGTTCCAGAATGGAATCCCGGAGCTTGGCTGGATGAACGAAAGGAAACGGGGGCGCCATGAAGGGGCTTTCCTCAAAGTCTTGAAGGAATTGCTCAACAGGCAGTTCAATTTGCGTGAAAAACAATTTAGGCACCCATTTATTATGGCTGGGATCGGTAATGTAGCGGGCATATTCCGTTGCATCTAATTTGGTCATCGAAAGTACAGTCGTAGGACAAATCTGGGCGTAGGTTCTTATAAAGCCCGGTTGATGCGGCGTATCATGCGTACCCTGTTTGAGCTCTAATGTGCGTCCGTTGGATGTGACCAGATACAGGCTTTTTATGGCATTCAGATCAATGTGCTCCAGCACCCGGTAGGAGCTGATGAATTTAGTTGCTTTGGGGCGCCCGTCTTCATGCGGGAACACAGCAGACATGGCCTCATCAATGTTAAAAAAGTCGTGACGATAATTGGCATCAACCTCGGTAAAGATGACTTTTCCTTCATAATGACGGGCGGTTCCAACCAGAAAATGTTTACCGAACTGTTCCGGGGTCAGTTGGGATGCGACCAGTGAATTGTTCGGATAGAGAATTTGATACAGTCGTTTTTGGTATTCCATGATATGCCTCTCAGCTAGTAAGCATCTTCATGTCAAATGCTACCGAATACCTTTCAGCATTTCAATTCTGATAAAGTCTGTAAGGGCTAAACATCAGGGTTTATAGAACTGTCCGGCAAGTTGATGCATGATAGCGCCATGCCATCCAGTGGACTTCATGATAAGCAGATTCTTGTGACACGAGCCGAAAAATACTATCCGGTTTTGAGTCGTATGGTGGAATCATGTGGGGCTGGCGCTGTTTCATTGCCATGTCTGGCGGTTGAAGAAATGCCGCGATCGATCGCGGCAGGCATGGTTGCTCTGGAAGATTGCAGTGATGTTTTGTTTACCAGTGCCAACGGCGTGCAGGCGGTGGCAAAAGTGATGCGCCATAAGGGGTGGGAGCCAGACGATGTTCTGGCCGACAAGCGTATAGCCGCGGTGGGGAAAAAAACTGCAATGGCGCTGTCTGAGCTGGGGGTGCGGGTAGATATTGTGCCACAGCTTGCATCGCAGGATGGTTTGATTGAAGCGTATGCTGCCAGGGGGTTGCCTGCAGACTTGCTGTTTTTCCGTGCTGAAGAGGGGCGTGAAGCGCTGAATAAAGTATTGTCGCAGCACGGTGTAAAGGTGACCACGATTTCAGCCTATCGAACTATTTGTCCGACGGGTGATGTCAGTGATGTGATTGCCCGGTTGGAAAATGATGATATTGATGCTGTGCTATTGGGTAGTGCCAAAACTGCATTGCATTATCTGCATCGCGTGGGTTCTCTGGAGCTGGCCAACCGGCCCGTGCTTGTGGGTATTTCTGAAAAGATGGCCGCTTCAGCGCGCGGTTTGGGTTTGAACGTGCAGCTTGTCGCCAAAGAGGCTAGTTTTGAGGCCATGCTCGATGCACTGGCCGAGTATTTTGATTCCGGGAGTTAATGTATGTCTTTGCCTGATATGATGATTCGTCCGCGCCGTCTGCGCAATTCAGCCACCATGCGTCGCATGGTGCGCGAAACTGACTTGACTACGGCAGACCTGATTTATCCGGTCTTTGTCGATGAAACGATCCAGGAGCCAATACCGGTTAAGAGTATGCCGGGCGTATCGCGTATTCCACTTTCACAGGTCGGTGATATGGCCAGAGAAGTGATGGCATTGGGCATCCCGGGTATAATCCTGTTTGGTATTCCGGCTGAAAAAGATGCGATCGGTTCTGGCGGCTGGGATGCAAATGGCATTGTTCAACAGGCTATTCGCGCTGCCAAGGCCGCGTGCCCGGATTTGAGCGTGATTGCCGATACCTGCTTCTGCGAATATACCGATCATGGTCATTGCGGCGTGTTGCATGGCGAAGAAGTCGATAACGATGAAACCCTGATTAATCTGCAAAAAGAGGCGGTTTCCTATGCCGAGGCCGGGGTCGATATTGTGGCCCCGTCCGGCATGATGGACGGTATGATTGCCGCTATTCGTGCCGCTCTTGATGATGCCGGATTCACGCATACGCCGGTGATGTCCTATGCAGTGAAATATGCATCGGGTTACTTCGGCCCGTTCCGTGATGCGGCAGATTCAGCCCCGAGTTTCGGTGATCGCGCCAGTTACCAGATGGATCCGGCCAATCGTCGCGAAGCGCTGAAAGAGGCGTTTCTGGATGTGGAAGAGGGGGCGGATATGTTGATGGTCAAACCAGCGCTGGCTTATATGGATATTATCCGCGAAGTGAAAGATGCTACCCTGTTACCGCTGGCTGTGTATAACGTATCGGGTGAATATGCCATGGTCAAAGCTGCAGCAGCCAATGGCTGGATTGACGAAAAACGGGTGGTGTTGGAAACCATGCTTGGTTTCAAACGCGCCGGTGCGGATATGATTCTCACCTACCATGCGCTGGACGTTGCCCGCTGGCTGAACGAAGCTTGAGTCTGAGGTGAGCGAAGTGAAGGCCAACGAGAAAAAGACTGATATGATAAAAGAGAGCGAACAGGGCTCCGATCAGGATGCGAGCAAGGAAACTGAGCCGATGGTTGCCGCTGACGCATCATCGGATGCGGCAAGCGAACCGGAGAAAATAAAATCCGAAAAATCGCATGGCGGACGCACAGTTGTGCTCATTGTGTTGCTGATAGCCGTGGCAGTGCTTGGCTCGCTGGCGTTTAGCGGCAAGCTCAATCCATTGTATAAATCGGTCACAGCCATGTTGCAACATTCAGCATCACAACAGCAGCAGAAAAATGTAAGCTTTACTGAAAGTAAATCTGCCGCAACCAAAACCGATGCCATCAACCCCATCAAACCCGATGCCATCAAACAAACTGCGGCAAAAAAGATGACCACTCCAGCCAGTAAGCCCGCGCCGGTGGTCAGGCCGCAAGCGCAACCCGCCGTTTCATCCGAAGAAGTGCGCAGCCTGTTATCCAGCATGAATGATTTGCGCGGGCAATTGCAACAGATGAGTCAGGCCCAGCAGTCGTTGCAGAATGGTTTGCTTGAGCAGCAACACATGAATTTGCAGGTACGTTTACGCTGGATTGCCGATCCGGCCAGTCGTTTGCCGCAATTGCAACTGACA
The DNA here is from genome assembly GCA_913056285.1 of uncultured Zetaproteobacteria bacterium. GTDB lineage: Bacteria > Pseudomonadota > Zetaproteobacteria > Mariprofundales > Mariprofundaceae > Mariprofundus. Next base: position 3,425 of record CAJXNE010000107.1, read on the forward strand.
TGGGAAGAAATATCCCTGTTGCCCGGCTTGAGCGATGATCAGCGGGCTGAAGCGGTGCGCATGCACACATTGGCTCGTGAACGCGTGCAGCAATTGAAACAATGGCAGGATGCACTGAGCAAATGGGCTGATGCGCTGGTGACGCCGACCCACCGTAATATTTTACCCGAGCCTGAGCGCCCGTGGCTGGCATGGGTTCTCAGCCAGTTCCAGTTGCGTCAGGCGCCTTCGGTAGAGGCACAGCACCTGGGTGATTTAAGAGCCAGATTACTTGATGCCGCACGCCATTTGACACTGGAATCATGGCCGGAAAAAGCCGCATGGCAGAGCCTGCAAGCAGAATTATTGCTGCAAATTCGCGCCATACATCATGATGCAGGCGATGAACATGCCGAAGCAATAGAAACAGGCTTGCCGGAAAATTTCGATGCGATTCAAGCTGATATCAATACGCTGCGTCAAACAGCCAGACAATGGCGCCAGGGGAGTGAGTTATGAGATATATACTACTGCTTCTGTTGGCGCTGGCTGTCAGCATCGCATTGATTGTGTTTCCGAATATTGCCGATCAGGCGCTGCGGGTTGAGGCGTTTGGCTGGATATTTGAAACTCGGCAGGGCGCATTTATTGTGGCGCTACTGGCATTATTGTTGCTGCTCTGGTTGTTGCGCAGCTTTATCTCCATGCTGTTTGCAGGGCCCGGCATGGCATGGCGTTCATTGCGTCTGGGCAGTCGCAAACGCCGTGAAAATAAACTCAGGGATGCACTGGCGCAGTGGCTGGACGGGCGCGGCAATGTCAATGCCAGAGCCTTGAAACGCTGCCGTGGCGTGTTACCCGACTGGGCTATCGATATGCTGCAAACGATGATAGTTCCTGCCGCAGAATTACCTTTGCCTGCTGAAGATCAGGATCCATTGATCACCGCCCTGGCGGCACGTGTCGCCACCGATCCACAAGCTCAGAACCCGGCAGATACGGCCACCCGCAAAGCGCATCTGGAAGCCTGGCTGCATGTACATCCCGGCGCACCGTTGGCGGCATCCCGTCTGGTGGATATTGCCGAAGAAGAGGGCGATTTGCTCGAATTCATTAACAGACTGGAAGGTGACTGGAAGCAGGGGCGTCGCTCTGCCGACGTGGTGAAGCCGCGCCTGGTGCGTGCCTGCCTTAAACTGGCCGGGCAGTCCCCGGAGCAGTCCATGGCTTTTTTGCGCAAGGCCTATCGTTTGTTGCCGGATGATCCGAAAGTATTGCTGGCTTATGGCAATGGATTGCTTGATAGCGGTGATGTGAAAACGGTACAGAGGTTGTGGAACGGGTATCTTGAACAGCATAGCAATGATCGCATTGCCCGAGCTTTTCTGAAGATTCAACGGGATGATCCGATTCGGGTTTACCGCAAGCTGGAACGGAAAACAGCAAGCGCACTCAATCCGGCTCAGCGCTGGTTACGCGCAGAGCTGGCTCATGCTGCCAAGCTTGATGGGCTTGCCTTTGAGCAGATGCAGACGCTGGCGGATGATTGCGGTAGCGCTGCGGCCTGGGATAGTCTGGGTCACTGGCATGAAGAACTGGGCGATTTTGAAAAGGCAGCTGGCTGTTATCGTCAGGCCCTGGAAAAACACGCAGTCAGGTAAGTGTGAAGCGTTTTTTCTCTATATTATTTAAAGGTCTGGGTCGATTACGGAACTTTCTGGCCAATGGCATCTTTATCCTGTTATTGCTGCTATTTGCAGCTGCTTTTTTTGCCGAACAGCCCAGCGTACCGGATAATGCTGCACTACTGATTAATCCGAGTGGCAGCATTGTCGAGGAACTGGCGCTGCCTTCCACTTCCGGCTTGCCGTTGAATATTTCGGCGCCAGACCAAACTCAATTGCGTGACCTGTTATCGGTGATCAAACGCGCGACTGATGATACGCGCATTCGGCTGATGGTGTTGAAGCTCGATGAAATGGGTAAAACATCATTGCCTACATTGCAGAGCTTGCGCAAGGCGATCAATCAATTCAAATCGTCCGGTAAATTGGTAGTGGCCGTCGGCCCGAATTATTCGCAATCACAATACTATCTGGCGGCCACGGCGGATCAGGTGTTTTTAGATCCGCTTGGGGTGGTTGGCGTGGAAGGCTTCAGTATTTATCGTAACTATATCAAGGATGCGCTGGATAAACTGCATATCGATATCCAGTTATTCCGTGCCGGTAAATATAAGGCGGCGATTGAACCGTTGGTGCGCAATGATATGTCCGATGAGGATAAACAATCCAATCGCACGTTGTTGCGCGTCTTGTGGAACGCTTATAAAAACGATGTGGCTAAGATGCGCAATATCAAAGCGGAACGTTTGCAAACCGTACTGGATCAGCCCTCGAAATATCTGGCCAAAGTCGGTGGCAGTACCGCCGAACTGGCCAAAGCCGAAGGTTTGGTCGATACACTGGCAGATCACGGCAGCATCGAGGACTATATTGCCGGCGCCATGGGTGTTGAAACGGGCGAATATGACCGTATTGATTTTCGCCAATATCTGCGTGCAAGCAGCGGCGATAGCGCATCGCTTAAATCCGCCCATGTGGGGATTATTACTGCCAGCGGTATGATTACCGATGGCGAACAGCCTCCCGGCTCGGTGGGCAGTGAAAGTATGATGGAGATGTTGAACCGGGCCAGACTCGATGATCAGATCAAGGCAGTCGTGCTCAGAATTGATAGTCCCGGCGGCAGCGCACAGGCCTCGGAGGCGATTCGCAGTGAAATTGTACGGCTGAAAAAAGCGGGTAAACCAGTGGTCGTATCCATGGGCGGCGTGGCAGCTTCAGGTGGCTACTGGATCGCTGCGCCGGCTGATCAAATATGGGCCTTGCCAACCACCATTACCGGTTCTATCGGCGCATTTGGCGTGTTGCCCAATATGCAGCGCGGGCTGGAGAAACTGGGCGTTCACAGTGATGGCGTTGCAACGACGTCGATTGCCGGCGGCATTCGCACTGATCGTGCTCTGCCAGCGGAATTGAAGCAAGTGATGCAACTATCGATGCAACATATTTATAACCGATTTTTACACATCGTAGCCAGCGGCAGAAATATGCCGGTCGATAAGATAGCCGCTATTGCCGAAGGGCGGGTGTGGAGCGGACTGGATGCGAAGCGTTTGGGGCTGGTTGATTCGCTGGGCGATTTGGATGATGCCACCAAGGCTGCTGCCAGGTTGGCCGGGATTGAACAGGCATATAGCCCTGTGCGCATCAACCGGCCATTGGGTTTGCTCGATATGCTGATGGTAGAATTGTTTGGTGACACGCATTCACCGGCTGCGCGAATCTTTACACAGATCAGCGCCCGTTTTTCAGCCTTGACCGAGGCATGGTTGCCTGCGCCTGTATGGCATGGCATGGCCGATTTATATCGTTTGACTGGATTGGCAGCAGGGAAACCGGGCATTTTTGCCATGTGCAATGTTCAGGTGGAGTAAGGGGAAAGAAATGGTCAAGCATATCGTGATGTGGCAATTGAGAGACAAGGCCGAAGGTGCAGAAATCAAAGTGCGTCTGGATGCACTGGCAGGCAAGATTCCCGGTTTGCTTAGTATTGAAGTCGGCATTGATTTTCTTGAATCTGAACAGTCTGCCGATCTGGTGCTCATTGCAGAATTGGAAAATCGTCAGGCTCTTGAAGTATATCAGAATCATCCTGAACATCAGGCGGTAGGAACGCTGGTCAAAGCAGCTGCCATCGCCCGGACAGTGATCGATTACGAAATCTAGGTTCAACTTGTAAGTAAATCATCTCGCCACAGACCACTGCAGTATCCAGGCAGGTTCAACAATTGCACTGTGGTTTTGAAGAGAGAAAAAGCAGGACGCAAAAAAATCAAACCATGATTGATAAAGTCGTAAAAAGTCCGTCCATGGCCTTTTTACTTCACGGAAAGCGAAAAGTGCG
>CAJXNE010000108.1 GCA_913056285.1 uncultured Zetaproteobacteria bacterium
GGGAAAGAGTTTGATGCCAATCAGAAGCATCGTGAGGACTTCTATGAGGCGCTGACCGAGTTCGGCATGTGTCTGAAGATTGCTCTATCCTCCAGCAGCTTCTTTGAAGATTCATCGTTCACTGAAAAGAATATTCAGAGGTATAAAGATGATCTTCGCTTCTTTGTGAATCTTCGCAAGATCAGTAAGCAGGATGCCCAGGAGACGGTCGATTACAGCATCTATGAGCAGCAGATCGGCAAGCTGGTGGATAAGCATGTTGTTGGTGAAGGCGTTAAAGAGGCGGAAGGTGTTTATGAGGTTACTGCTTTAGCGGAGCAAAATCCTGAGAAGTGGAATGAAGAGAAGATACGGAATGAGACAGACATCATTCGAACCCGATTGAAGAAGAAGATTGAAGAACAGATGGATGATGATCCATATGCCAAGGCTTATTTCTCAAAGCTGCTGAAACAGGCGATCGAGGAGGCTGAGAAACTATTTGATCATCCTCTGAAGCAGTATGCATTGTTTAAGAAGTTTGATGAGGAGGTCGATCAGAAAAAGGTCGAAGGTATTCCTGATGCCATTGCCGATAATCCGCATGCTAGGGCCTACTTTGGTGCGATTCGACTGACACTTGGCGAGGAGGCGTTTGCTGAAGTCGCTGCAGCTGCTCCTCAGGGGTGTGTTGATCTCTCAATGGAGATTGATGAGGTGGTTGGCCGAGCGGTGGCAGAGCATTCACTGAATCCTCAGAATATTGAGGCGGAGATTCAGAAGTCCCTGTTGCCCAGGCTATTCAAAGAACTGGGTGGTCTGGATCGGGCCAAGGCACTTATCGAGTATATCATCCAGATAGTCAGGCACGGGAATCAATCATGACCATGCCGAGTTTTCGCTATGGAGATAAAGTATACGAGTATGCGATTCATTTCTTGGAATCCAGAAAAAAATCGATTTCGATTCATGTGCTTCCTGATGCCTCGGTAGAAGTAAAAGCACCGGCTCATACGAAGCCGCAAAAAATCGATGAGACTATGAAAAAGAGAGCCCGGTGGGTCGCTCGTCATGTTGATCAGACCCAGCAAAACCTTGCTCAGGTATTACCGCGCGAATATATCAGCGGCGAAACGCATTTTTACCTTGGTCGTCGATATGTTTTGAAAATTGTTCGATCTGAGCTTGAGCAAGTAAAACTGATTCGAGGAAGGTTTGTTGTTGAATGCCGAAGCCCATCGAAAGATAGAGTTCGGGAGCTACTAGAAGCCTGGTACAAAGAGCATGCACATGCGGTGTTTAAGCGCCGCCTTGTATCAGTAGCGGCCGACATTCAGTGGATTCAGAAAGCTCCACCGATAACTGTACGAGAGATGAAGAAGCAATGGGGTAGTTGTTCACCAAAGGGCCGAATCAGTCTGAACTGGAATTTGGTTAAAGCTTCCATGGATTGTATTGACTACGTAATCACTCATGAGCTTTGCCACTTGAAAGAGCATAATCATAGCAAACAGTTTTATACATTAATGGATAAGCACTATCCGGAGTGGGGGCCGGTAAAAGCCAAGCTTGATGGAATGGCTGAACTACTTCTGAACGAGTAAATATCTTTAACGGAAAGAACCTAGGAATATCCTAGGTTCTTTTTACTTTTGCATTTGCAACTTATGCTGTCTGTTTTTGCAGCTTATGGGTGCTAATTTGCAACTTATGCTATACCCCACATTCATCGTGCCGGAAGCGGATTGATACGCTAGCCACACTTGGAATCGCCGCATTCCAGACAAGTATTGCAATTATCTAATCGAATAACGGCCATAGCGCCGCATTTATCGCACTGGTTGCCTTTGGCTATGGCATCTGAACCCAGTTTCTCTTCGGCTTCGCGGCGTTTGGCTTCCAGTTCCGGAGTGGATAACTGCCCTTCCATCATACCGATGGATACCAGGTGTTGTTGAACCACTTCACCGATTTCGGCCACAATGGATGGCATGTATTTGCCTCCGCGTTTGTAGTAGCCGCCGCGCGGATCGAATACGGCTTTTAATTCTTCCACCAGAAAGGTGATGTCGCCACCCTTACGGAAGATCGCGGAGGTAATGCGGGTGAGCGCAACAATCCACATAAAATGTTCCATATTTTTGGAATTGATAAAGATTTCAAACGGGCGACGATGCTCGTCCGGCGTGCCTGCCTTCATCACCACATCATTGATGGTGATATACATGGCATGGTCGGACATCGGCGTTTTGATCTTGTAGGTACTGCCTTCAAGAATCTCATCGCGCTCCAGCAACGGCGCAATGGCCGTTACTTTCTGATCTTCCTGCCTGGCCTCATCTTCCGGTTTTTTCACTTCGTATGCGGTGATTTTCTTGTCGATTTTAATGCTCATCGTTTGCCTCCATGCATGGCCAGAATCGCTTTCATCTGCTCATGCCCAAAATAACGCAGCGAGTTCGCATGGTTGCCTTTCATGCCCGGACGCTGCGGCCGGTGATTGTGGGTGCTCTCAAATCCATTTGATAACACAGTCGAGCCAGCCAATACCCACAGATTTATCGGCGGAAATTTCATCTCCGCCCATTCAATTTTTGTTGCCACAGACCTCTTCAATTGATTCATTGCTGCAGCCTCCTCATGAATACAATGGTGCGGCACACCATGTGTCGCCAAGGAGACGGATATGGATCCCCGCATCCCGTATCTGCTCAAAACTTCCCGTAATACCCTTCTTTCAAGGCATCGAAGAGGTTGGCAGCGCTATGCATTTCGCCGTCATATTCGATTTCTTCATTGCCCTTGGCTTCAACCACCGTGCCGTCATCCAGGGTGAATTTATAGGTGGTATTGGCCAGATCATCTTCTTTCACCAATACGCCCTGGAACGCTTCCGGATTGAAACGGAAGGTGGTACAACCTTTCAAACCCTGCTCGTAGGCGTAGAGATAAATATCCTTGAAATCCTCATAAGGGAAATCGGTCGGCACATTGGCTGTTTTGGAAATGGACGAATCCACCCACCGCTGCGCTGCGGCTTGAATATCAACATGCTGTTTCGGCGTTACTTCATCAGCAGAGATGAAATAATCCGGCAATTTGCTGCCCTCTTCGGTAGAGAACGGCATGGCATCGGCGTTGATCAGTTCACGATAGGCCAGCAGTTCAAAGGAGAACACATCCACTTTCTCCTTGGTTTTACGACCTTCGCGGATGATGTTGCGGGAATAATGATGCGCAAAACTCGGCTCAATGCCGTTAGAGGCATTGTTGGCCAGAGACAGCGAAATCGTGCCTGTCGGCGCAATCGAGGAATGGTGGGTGAAGCGGCATCCCTTTTCGATCAGCGATGCAATCAGTTCCTTATCCTCATCGGAATCGGTCTCCAGAAACTTCTGCATATATTTGGAATATTTGCCCCACAGGATTTTACCGTTCAGTTTATCGCCAATCTGAATACCGTCGTCAGCCATTTCAGGACGTTTGGCCATCATTTCGGACGTCACCTCAAACTCTTTTTCAAGCATCGGCGCGACACCCTTTTCCTCGGCCAGTTCCAGACCTGTGGCAAAACCGGTACGGGCCATTTCATAGGCGATTTTCTCGGTAAATTCGAGCGATTCCGGTGTGCCGTACGGTGTGCGCAGCATGGTCAGCGCCGAACCAAGACCCAGAAAACCCATGCCGTGACGCCGCTTGGACAGAATCTCATCACGCTGTTTTTCCAGCGGCAGACCATTGATATCCACCACATTATCCAGCATGCGGGTAAATACAGAGACCACCTCGCGATAGGCGTCCCAATCGAAATACGCTTTTTCGGTAAAGGCTTCGCGCACGAATTTGGTTAAATTGACACTACCCAGCAGACATGCCCCATACGGCGGCAATGGCTGTTCGCCGCACGGGTTGGTGGCACGCACATTTTCGCAGAACCAATTGTTGTTCAGATCGTTCACTTCATCAATCAGGATAAAGCCGGGCTCGGCATAATCGTAGGTGGAAGCCATAATCACATCCCACAAACGCTGGGCCTTGATGGTTTTATATACTTTACAGGCGATAAAGCCGCGATCATCGTGAACGGAGCCTTTGGGCGGGTTGGCGACATGTTTGAAAACGATGCGCGTATCGGCATCATCGATTTCAGTCTGGCTGGCCGGGAAAACCAAATCCCAGTCGGCATCGTTTTTTACCGCTTCCATGAAATCGCGTGTGACAAGGCAGGAGAGATTAAATTGACGCAGACGACCGTCTTCACGCTTGGCGCGAACAAAATCCATAATATCCGGATGCGAAATATCAAATGTGCCCATCTGGGCGCCGCGACGACCACCCGCTGATGACACGGTAAAACACATTTTATCGTAAATATCCATGAATGACAGCGGCCCGGACGTATAAGCACCAGCGCCGCTCACATAAGCGCCTTTCGGGCGCAGGGTAGAGAATTCATAACCAATGCCGCAACCGGCCTTCAGCGTCAAACCCGCTTCGTGAACCATGGACAGAATCCCGTCCATCGAATCAGGAACCGTGCCGGAAACGGTGCAATTGATAGTGGATGTGGCCGGCTTGTGTGCCTCAGCACCCGCATTGGACATAATGCGCCCGGCCGGAATCGCACCGTTGGCCAGCGCCCATACGAAGCGATTGTGCCAGAACTCGCGTTTGTCTTCCGATTCGACTGCCGCCAGCGCCAGCGCGACACGATCGTAAGTACCCTGAATGCTGTCATCCACCGCTTCGCCGTGTTTATCTTTCAAACGGTATTTTTTATCCCAGATATCCTCTGAAGCCGGCTGAAAGCCAATCGCTCCAACACTCTCGCCCCCGTTTTTTTCAACAGATGCAATGCTTACGGTCTGACTGTCTGCGCTCATGAATATCCCCCTGGAAATAGTAATGATCCCTCGTATTTCAGAAATCCCAGCCGCCAGTGTAAGCACTATATCTTGGGTGTCAATAACTTTTAACCCACTATTGATAGTGTTATGGCGATCACAATCTATACACTGTTTATCCACAGCCTGTGCACCGGAACGTGTGGATAACCCTGTATGATTCAACCCAAGAACCGACATTGACATGCGGCGTATGCCGCAACCCTTTGATTCGTCTGACATCCCGGAAAATCACTCATCACCAGCAAGGTGACTACATGATTTTCCGAAATGCCATACAAACCAAATGATTACATCCTGCATCCAATGTAAATGTCGGTTCTTGGGTTCAACCTTTGTTTGGATAGCGGGCTCCGGCCTGATACGATGCGCAACCCATGAATAATTTAAACCATACTACCTATACGGAAACTTCCGACGCACAAGCATCTGACGCAACTCATTTCGGCTATGAAACGGTCAGCGGGCAGGAAAAAGTGCAGCGTGTGATGGGCGTCTTTTCATCCGTTGCCAGCCAGTACGATATCATGAATGATTTGATGAGCGGCGGTATGCATCGTCTATGGAAGCGCTGCATGGTCGCAAAAGCGGCCATCGGCGCTGGCTCGCGCGTACTCGATGTTGCAGCCGGTTCCGGCGATATCGCTATCGGGCTAGCCAACAAAATGGGCCCCTCCGGCCGCGTGGTGCTGACCGATCTGAACGGGCCGATGCTGCTTGAAGGCGCGCGCCGCATTATCGATGCCGGATTATTGCCGGGCCGGGCCGATTGCATCCAGTCCGACGGCACAAGGCTCGCGTTTGATGATAACAGTTTTGACTGCGTTACCATTGCCTTTGGCATCCGCAATTTCCTCGATATCGAAGCCGGGCTGGCTGAATTTTACCGCGTACTGAAGCCGGGCGGCCAGTTCATGTGTCTGGAATTCTCGCGTCCGGTATTGCCCGGGCTGGATGTGATCTATGATGCATTCTCTTTTAATATTATTCCGCTGATCGGCGAAAAAGTGACCGGAGATCGTGCTTCCTATCAATATCTGGTTGAATCGATTCGCCGATTCCCGGACCAGGATCGCTTTACCAAACTCATTCGCGGCACCGGATTCGACCTGGTCAAGCATACCAATATGTCCGGCGGCATCGTCGCCCTGCATCGGGGTTACAAATTATGAGAACGGAATTCGGAACATTCTGTCCTCACCCTTTTAACGCACGCACAAAAGCGTGGTTTTGCGCCTGCTCACTGAAGCCACACATCCATGTGCGGTGTGGAGCTCGCCCATGAGTGTCATGTTTTTACCACTCAGATTGATTCCGGTGCCGGTGCAGTGCGTGGTGATGACGACCGTGCTGGAACTGGTATTTTCACGTGATGAATCATTAAAACCATATCTGGATAACATGGAAGGACGCGTCTTCCGCATCCATGTGCGCGATACCAACGCCATCATGTTTCTCGGCTTTACACGCGGCAAAGCATGGGTGCATTCCTCTTACCAGGGCGAGGTGGATGTGCGCCTGAATGCCACCACGGCCGGTTTTGCCCGCATGTGTTTCGGCCATGAGGATCCGGATGATCTGGTCTTTCAACAGGTTTTGAAACTATCCGGTGATTCCGATGCGATGCTGCGGTTTAAAAAGCTGTTTGCAGCCGCTGATCTTGACTGGGAGCGTGAATTACGCGCCGCATTTGGTGATTTTTTCGGTTCCCGTGTAGCACGAGCCGCACATACGCTGGTCGAGACGGAACAGAAGCTGAGCGAATCGTCCCGCCAGGCCGTCGCCAACAGCCTGCATGATATGGATATTCCGGATAGCGAACGTTTGCAGGCATGGCAGGCAGGGGTCGAACATCTGGCACACCAGATTTCTCGCAGCAAAGGACGTGTTACGCGTCTGGAACACAAACTGGACCACTTGATTGAAAGCCCGGAATAAGCGCGCCCTCACCCAGGCATGAGATTACCCGCCAATATCCGCCGCAACCTGCGCTTAATGCGCATTGGCCACATTCTGGCCACCCACGGCCTGGCAGCGCTGGCTGTGCGCATGCGTCTGTTTTATCCCTATGTCTGGCTGGTTCAGTTATTTCGCGGCGATGAATTACCCAAGGATATGGGCGTTCAGATTCGCCGGGTACTCGAGGAACTGGGACCGACCTTTATCAAGTTTGGCCAGATGCTGTCCACCCGTGTCGATCTGCTGCCGCTGGATGTGGCGCTGGAATTGAAAAAACTACAGGATGATGTGCCTCCGGAATCATTTAATCGGGTGCGCGCCGTCATTGAGCGCAGCTTCAAAAAACCACTGACAGGCGAAGATGGTGTTTTTGCCGTCTTCGATGAAAAACCGATTGCGGCAGCTTCCATCGCGCAGGTGCATTTCGCTGAACTCAAGGATGGCCGGCGCGTGGCCGTCAAGGTGCGCCGCGATCATATCAGCAACACGATCGAATCGGATCTGGCCATTCTGAAACTG
>CAJXNE010000109.1 GCA_913056285.1 uncultured Zetaproteobacteria bacterium
GCGGCCCGCGACCTACTTCATCAACTCCGGCTAACATAACCGTGAAAATCGCTGTCCATCTGTGTCAAATAATCAGCCCCGGAGCGAAGCGCCGAAGCGTTTATCCATGGCTGCGATAATGCCATTGGATGCCGTATCGGAATCTTCCTGCGTCAGGGTGCGCCTGGCATCTTGTAGTGTGAACCGGATGCCCAGGCTGACTTTGCCTTCGGGTATGCCCTTGCCTGCGTACAGGTCGAAAATACGGGCGCCGGCCAGTAATTTACCTGCACCGCTTTTCACTGCATTCAGAATCGCATCGGAGGAGGTGTCCCGATCAAACAGGAAAACCAGATCGCGTTCCACAGCCGGGAACTCCGGCAATGATGCGAACTTTGCCTGCTTGCCTGCAGGCAGTTTGTCCAGATTGATATCAGCTACGAATACGGGCGCATCAATATCAAAAGCGTCTGCAATATCGCCATCCACACGCCCTATACTGCCAGCTTCGGTGCGGCCAATCAGAATCTTTGCGCTCTGCCCGGCCTGTAATCCCTGAATGCTATCATTGGCAATAAAGCGGCCTGTCAGCCCGCGCAAGGATAACCATGTTTCCATCGCGCCTTTGAGATCGAAGAAGTCGGCATGCCGCGCATTGCCGTGCCATTCATCGGACTGGGTCTGGCCGGTCATCAGCCATGCAATCGTATTGGTTTCATCATGTCCGGCTTCGGTTTTCACATACGTGCGTCCCTGCTCCACCAGCGCAACGCCCGACTGCTGGCGGTTCAGATTGTGTTTGGCGATACTCAGTAGCCCCGGCCAAGGCGAACGGCGCATCAGGCTCATGGCATCGGAAATCGGATTGGCCAACGCAATGTCGAGGCCATCATCGGCGACAAACAGGCGTTGTTCGTCAGCCGAGATAAAGGCATAGCTCACCACCTGTAAAAAACCGCCGGTGACAGCATCGTGAATGGAGCAATCCTGTCTGGCAGGCGCCGTCGTCGCCAATGGCGGCAAGATGGCCGGGATTGCATCAAAACCGATGATGCGTGCATATTCCTCCGATATGTCTTCGGGAATCGACACATCATGACGAAATGAAGGTATATCAATATCAAGACGATCTTTATGGCGGTTTACGCCGAAGCCCATGCGAGTCAGGACGGCATCGGCAGTAATGGGAATATCCACGCCCAGTCGCGTTTCGATTGCCGATACCGAGCAATGTACTGTTCGCCCTGCATTAATCGCAGATGCATCACCGCACAAGGTGAGCTCACTCGCCGAGCCGCCGAATAATTCAGTAATCATGGCCGTAGCGCGTTGCATGGCAACTTCTACCATGGCCGGATCAACGCCGCGTTCAAAACGCATAGATGCTTCAGAAACCATGGCGTAAATACGCCGTGTTTCGCTGACGCGGGCAGGGCGAAAAAAGGCGGATTCCAGTACAATATTCGTAGTGCTATCGGTGACGCCTGATGCTTCAGAACCCATGATGCCAGCCAGTGCAATTATGCTTTTGCTATCGCTGACTGCCAGATCGCCAGCATTCAGTTTCAGTTTGCGGCCATCCAGTGCTGAGAAATCCTCACCGTCACTGGCGGAACGAACCGTGATATTGCCGTCCAGCTTCTTGGCATCAAAGGCGTGCATGGGCTGCCCCAAATCCAGCATGATGTAGTTCAACACATCGACAATGCCATTGATGGGGCGCATACCGGCCATCATCAATGCGGCCTGCATCCAGGACGGAGAATCGGATACCGTCACGCCCTGAATGCTTCTAGCCATATAAACGGGACAATCCTGTTCGGCGGTAACGGATACGGCAGGTGCAGTAATGTCGCCATTGGTCTCAACGATAGACTGATCAAGATCGGCCAGCGGCAGGTCAGCATCGGCAGCCAGGTCGCGCGCTATACCGCGCACATTCATGCAATCGCCGCGATTCGGCGTGATCGACAAATCAAACACCGCTTCTTCGAGCTCGAGGTAGTCGCCGACTTCCGCACCCACAGGCGCATCGGCAGGCAGAATCAGCAGTCCGGCCGCATCTTCAGCCAACCCCAGTTCGGCTTCCGAGCAACACATGCCGAAGCTCACTTCACCGCGAATCTTGCCCTTTTTAATCTTCAGGCCGTTCGGCAATGATGTGCCGATCGTTGCGACCGGCACTTTATCGCCTTCACCCATATTGGCTGCACCGCAGACGATGCCGAGTGGCTCTGCGTCGCCGATATTCACTTTCAACAGGCTTAATTTATCGGCATCGGGATGTGGTATTTTCGATTCAATCAGACCAACACGCACGCCTTTCACTGCCGCGCGGGGCGTTTCCACACCTTCCACTTCGTGACCCAGGCGTACCAGATTATCGGCGATTTGGCTCGGCGTTGCGGTTAATGCCACATGTTTCTTCAACCAGGAAAAAGGAATTTTCATTTCATTACCCCCATCCGGCTCAGGAATCGGACATCATTTTCAAAGAACAGTCGCAAGTCGGGAATGCCTTTTTTCAGCATCACCATGCGCTCTACGCCAAGCCCGAAGGCAAAGCCGGAGAATTCATCGGCATCAATGCCAACCGACTTCAACACATTCGGATGAATCATGCCGCTGCCCAATACTTCAATCCAGCCGCTGCCCTTACAAATCCGGCAGCCTTTGCCGGCGCAGAATACGCAACCAATATCGACTTCAGCTGATGGTTCGGTAAACGGAAAGTAATGAGGACGCAAACGAATGGCCACATCCTTCTCGAAATAGGCGGAGAGGAAATGTTGCAACACCCCCTTGAGGTGCGCCAGCGACACATCACGACCCACCTTGAACACTTCAACCTGATGAAACATCGGCGAATGGGTTACATCGTAATCGCAGCGGTAAACACGGCCCGGCGCTACCACGGCCAGTGGTGGTTCGCCGCCCTCGGCCAGAAAGTGCTTCATGGCGCGAATCTGCACCGGCGAGGTATGCGTGCGTAGCAACATGGGTTCGCCATCATCGCCCTGTATATCTTTGAGAAAGAAAGTGTCGTGCATGGCGCGAGCGGGATGTTCGGGTGGAATATTCAGCGCATCGAAATTATGAAATTCATCTTCGATTTCGGGCCCTTCGGCCACCGCAAAACCCATCTGCGAAAAAATAGCCGTCAATTCATCCAGCCCCTGCTGAACCGGATGCAACGCACCACGCCCGGCCTTGCGGCCAGATAAGGTGACATCAATGCGCTCGGATTCAATACGCGCTGCTTTTGCTTTGATCGCCAGTTCGGCTTCCGCCGCATCCAGTGCTGCAGCCAGCGCCTGCTTGGTCTGATTCACAAACTTGCCAATCACAGGCCGATCCGCCGGAGCTAATTTGCCAACGCCCTTGAGCACTTCAGTCAACGCACCTTTCTTGCCCAAATATTGAACGCGCAAGGCCTGCAAACCACTCAAATCAGCCGCACCAGCAAATGCCGCCAGCGCCTCCGCCTGTAATGACTCAAGCTGTGATTTCAGCGAATCAATCTCACTCATAATCTAAACCCCTTTATTCACCACGAAGAGCACCAAACACACGAAGAAAAACCATACAATGATTGAACGAGGTGACTGATTTACAACCGCATGCTAATCAGTTTTTTCTTTACTTCGTGCTCTTCGTGTCCTTCGTGGTAAAAGCTTTTGACTCTAAATCTAATGATCCAAAAAAAATGACAGAGCTGCGATAGCCCTGCCATTTCATCATTCAACATCCCGACCTGAGCCGGTGATAATGGTTTACTGAATCTGTGCGCGAGCTGTTTCTGCCAGCGTCGTAAAACCTTCAGCATCGCGAACTGCAATATCAGCCAGCACTTTACGATCCAGCTCGATTCCAGCCAGTTTCAAGCCGTGCATGAAACCTGAATAATTCAAACCGTTCTGCTTGGCTGCCGCATTGATGCGGACAATCCACAGGCTGCGGAAATCACGCTTTTTGACCTTACGGTCGCGATAGGCATATTGACGTGCTTTATCGACGGCCTGGGTGGCAGTGCGAAAGCAGCTCTTGCGGCGGCCACGGTAACCCTTGGCTGCCTTGATAACACTCTTGTGGCGCGCGTGCGCCTGTACTCCGGATTTAACGCGAGGCATATTTCTCTCCTAACCTAAAATTGATCTATATAAAGCGGTGGACGATTCAGCGACCTGGAACCAGGCGATCCAGTGACTTGGTATCCGCACCTGCAACCAGTTCCGTGCCACGCATATTGCGTTTACGCTTGGGTGACTTCTTGGTCAGGATATGGCTGGCAAAAGCCTTATTGCGCTTCCATTTACCGCTGCCGGTCTTGGTGAAGCGTTTGGCAGCACCACTGTTTGATTTCATCTTAGGCATTGTATTCTTCCTTTGGATCTAAAAACTTTTACTTAAACCGTTTTTCTTAAACTAAAAAAGGCCCGGAGCGGGCCTTCTTAAGCCTGCTCAAAACACTTATTTTTTGTGTGGCGCCACAATCATAATCATCTGGCGACCTTCCATATTCGGCATCTTTTCCGGCTTGCCGAACTCTTCCAAAAAACCGGCCACATTCTTCATCTGTTCACGTCCGCGGTCGGTATGGGCCATTTCACGTCCGCGAAAACGCAGGGATACTTTCACTTTGTTACCCTGAGACAGGAATTTCTTCGCCATCTTCATTTTCACTTCCATGTCGTGAACATCGGTATTTGCGCCGACTTTCACTTCTTTAACCTGCATCACATGCTGACGCTTCTTGGCAAGATTGGCCTTCTTGCTCTGCTCGTATTTATATTTGCCGTAATCCATGATTTTGCACACCGGTGGATTACTTTTTGCGGCCATCAGCACCAGATCAAGACCCTTGGCTGCGGCTTTGGATACAGCGTCCCTCAGTGGCAAAACGCCAAGCTGCTCCCCTGTTGTATCGTCAACTACGCGCACCTCAGCGGCATCGATATCGTAGTTGATCGGCAAATCTTTTTTAATACAAGACTCCTTTGACCCTCTTCAAAACGTCCTCACTCGTGATTTTCGCGTTTATTCTCCATCTCGGCGATCCAGTCATCCAGACCAAAAGAACCAAGATTCTGACCACTTAAATCACGCACGCTGACCGTTCCTTCATCCCGCTCCCGGTCTCCCGCCACCAAAATAAAAGGCACCCGTTCCAGCGTGTGGGCGCGCACTTTATAGCCGACCTTTTCGTTTCGCAAGTCCGTATCTACACGGAAGCCCGCTTTTTTCATCTTATCGCAACATTCTGCCACATATTCTGCCTGTGAATCAGTAATATTACACATCACCGCCTGAACCGGTGCCAGCCAGAACGGGAAGCGTCCTTCATGATGCTCAATCAGAATTCCGATAAAGCGTTCCATCGAACCGAGAATAGCGCGATGCAGCATCACCGGCGTTTGCCGCGAGCTGTCTTCGGCCACATATACAGCATCAAGCCTGCCCGGCATGGAGAAGTCGACCTGAATCGTACCGCACTGCCATACGCGACCCAGACAGTCTTTGAGTGAGAATTCGATTTTTGGCCCGTAAAACGCACCTTCGCCCGGATTTAAACCGTATTCGATATCTTTGGATTGCAGCGCCTGATGCAGCGCCGCTTCCGCCTTGTCCCACTGCTCATCGGTGCCAACGCGATTATCCGGCCGGTCGGACAGGAAGATAATCACATCCTCAAAGCCAAAACGTTTATAGACATCATAGGTCAGATCGATGAATGCACACACTTCATCCTGAATCTGGTCTTCGGTGCAGAAAATATGCGCATCGTCCTGCACAAAATTACGCAAGCGCATCAATCCGTGCAGCGTGCCGGACGGTTCATTGCGATGGCATGAACCAAACTCAGCCAGACGCAGTGGTAGATCGCGATACGAATGCAGATTCTGGTTGAAAACCTGAATATGGCAGGGGCAATTCATCGGTTTGATCGCATAATCGCGATTCTCCGTATTGGTGGTAAACATCTCTTCGCGGAACTTGCCCCAGTGTCCGGATTTCTCCCACAGCTTGCGATCTACAAGTTGTGGCGTCTTGATTTCCTGATAGCCGTTGTCACGCATCACGGCGCGAATTTCATTCTCCACGCTCTGCCAGACAGACCATCCTTTCGGATGCCAGAAGATCATGCCCGGCGCTTCTTCCTGTAAATGGAACAGATCAAGCGACTTGGCCAGCTTGCGATGGTCGCGCTTCTCGGCTTCTTCCAAGCGATGCAGATAAGCTTTCAGATCACCCTTGCTTGCCCAGGCCGTGCCGTAGATGCGGCGCAATTGTTCATTATCGGAATTGCCTTCCCAGTATGCGCCGGAAACCTTCATCAGTTTAAAGTGTTTAAGAAACCCGGTATGTGGCACATGCGGCCCGCGACATAGATCCATCCACTCGCCCTGTCGATACAGGCTCACCGTTTCACCAGCCGGAATACGCGCAATCAGCTTGGCTTTGTATGTCTCGCCAATGGACTCGAAATGGGCCACTGCATCATCGCGATCCCATTCTTCACGGGTGACCGGCAGCTTTTTATTGGAGAGTTCGCGCATTTTCTGCTCGATCTGGCCCAGATCATCCGGCGTAAATGCCCGCTCAAAGGCAAAATCGTAGTAGAAGCCATCCTCAATCACCGGCCCGATGGTCACCTGCGATTTCGGAAACAATTCCTGCACGGCCATCGCCATCAAATGCGAGGTGGAATGGCGTATCACTTCCACGCCTTCCCCGGATTTATCAGTAATCAGCGAAACCGTATCGCCGTCATGAAGCGGGTGGGATACATCCACCTGCTTGCCATTGACGCTGGCAGCCACCGTCGCCCGCGCCAGGCCGGGGCCGATATCGGCAGCCAGATCGTATGCAGTTGCACCCTCGTCCAGGGTACGGGATGAGCCGTCAGGCAGTTGAATATTCATGGCGATGGTATTCCTCCGATTAGATAAGCCCTGCATCCTATCTACAAAGCAAGCTGCGCCAAGCCCAAAAAAAGAGGCCGGACTGATTCAGTCCGGCCTCTCGGATTATTCTACATTATAAATGGTAGGCTCGGGCGGTTTCGAACCGCCGACCCCC
>CAJXNE010000110.1 GCA_913056285.1 uncultured Zetaproteobacteria bacterium
CAAGGTGCAGCTCATCGATGGCAGCAGTTCGACCTTTTTCAAACCAATGGAAAAGAGCCTTGGCAAGAAACGCCGCTATATTTCAGGTGAACAGATCAGCACTCTTGTTGGCATTCATCATCGTTTTGAAGAAGGCCCACACTGCAAGATTTTCAACAACGATGATTTTGCCTACCGCAAAATATTCCTCGATCTGGAGGCTGTCGATGAAACCGGGGCGCCTCTGTTGCAGGATAAGAAGGTCGCCATTCCAGCTGCCAAACTGAAAGATATTCTCGATGCTGATGCCAAGCTGATTGCGACCATCAAAGACAAGGCGAAACCAGAACCCAGCAGTTTTGAAGTGCGGTTAAAGCCGGGCTCCGAATTGCTTCAGCAGCACAACTCTTCTTCGCAGCATGCGACAATTCTGAAACAGGTTACCGGCAATCGTTTGCGTCTGAGCGCCAATATTGAGGTGCCGGTGATTGAGAAAGAGAGCGAGATCGTGCCCTGGAATAATGATTACCATACTTTCCTTGAGGCAGAGATTGAACAGCCCTACACGATCACTGAAATCCGCAAGGGTTATGAGATTCCATTCACCCAGCACTTCTATGAATATCAGCCGCTGCCGCTGGCCAGCGATGTCATGGAGGCGTTCGCTGCGTTGGAAGAGGACAACCGCAAACTGCTGGCCGAACTTGGGCTGGCACTGTGAGTCACACACAGGTGCGACATCTCTACAATACATTAGCCATGCTCGCCTGGCTGATGCAGATCACCTGCCCGGACAATCACTGGAAATCCCGCCTGCTGGCGCTGCTGAAAGCACATCATGTTAACCCCCATGCCATGGGCATGCCTGGCGGATTTGAGTCGCTGCCCCTTTGGCAGGTGTCAGGGGAGGCATCATCATGAATACGCAGCGTTACTCTGCATATAAGGATTCCGGTATTGCGTGGCTGGGAGAGATTCCGGCGCATTGGAGGATAAGGCGGCTAAAAAACATATCTCAACTTGAAGTCAGTAACGTGGATAAAAAATCAAAAGAGGATGAAATTGGCATCCAGCTGTGCAACTATGTAGACGTATACTACCAAGAGACGATTAGCTCTAACATGGAGTTTATGTCAGCTACTGCCGCACAGCATCAGGCTGACCGGTTTAAGTTACGGCAAAATGATGTGCTGATAACTAAGGATTCTGAAACTCCAGATGATATAGCCATCTCGGCATTAGTAACTGAAGACATGGACAGTGTTCTTTGCGGCTATCATTTGGCCCAAATCAGACCGAATTTTGGTGAAGTCACAGGTGGTTTTTTGCATAGGGCTTTCGCGGCCCATCCCATTCAATGTCAGTTTCATATCGCTGCAAATGGGGTCACTAGATATGGTTTATCAAAGCATGACATTAATAGCAGCCAATTTCCGATTCCGCCTGAACTTGAGCAACAAGCCATTGCAGCCTGGCTGGATGAGCAGACAGGCAAGCTGGACAGGGTGATTGCCAACAAGCGCGAACAGATCAAACAGCTTGAAACCCTGCGCAAGGTGACGATCCACGATGCCGTCACCAAAGGACTGAACCCTGATGCGCCCATGAAGGATTCCGGCATCCCCTGGCTAGGTGAAATTCCGGCGCATTGGGAAGTGAGGCGGCTCAGTCAAATTGCTGATTTACTTCAAACAGGCCCTTTTGGCAGCCAGTTGCATTCGGAGGAGTATGTTGAAGGCGGCATTCCTGTAATCAACC
This sequence comes from uncultured Zetaproteobacteria bacterium, assembly GCA_913056285.1. GTDB lineage: Bacteria > Pseudomonadota > Zetaproteobacteria > Mariprofundales > Mariprofundaceae > Mariprofundus. Next base: position 1,738 of record CAJXNE010000110.1, read on the forward strand.
CATCTCATTTGATAGGTGGAAAGCTGGTGCCGGATTCAGCAGTAACAGTTGATTCGGATACTCATTTCCGTCTGCAACGTCACGCCCTGCTAGAAGGTGATATTGTTTTTGCACGAAGGGGCGAGATGGGCCGATGTGGACTGGTCACGGTTAGTGAGGCGGGCTGGCTATGCGGAACTGGGAGTCTTTTATATCGCCCACTAAGGAGCCGTGTGTTCTCAAAATACATGGCGCAGGTACTGGCTTCCCGTGGCATTAAAGAGACACTGGAGTTGGAGTCAGTTGGTTCTACCATGGATAATTTGAACACGGAGATTCTGGGGGCATTGAAAGTTCCGCTGCCGCCTGTTGATGAACAGGTGCTTATCCATAAGGAAGTAGAGAAGCGATTGACTGCTCTCCAAAAACTGGAAATTAACGTCACCGAACAGATCAAGCAGCTTGAGACCCTGCGCAAGGTGACCATTCAGGATGCGGTTACTGGGAAAATCAGGGTGCCGGGTGTGGAGGTGTAACGATGCCGCCGATGGATGAGAAAGCCTTTGAATCGCACTTCTGCCATCAACTGGAGTTAGGTGGATACAGGAAGCACAAACATGGCGAAGTCGATCGGGATTTGTGTCTTCACATCGGGGAGTTGGAAGAGTTCCTGGAGGCCACTCAGGCCGAGGCGCTAAGTGAGTTGAAAAAGAATCTTGGGCAGGGATGGCGTGAAGAGATTCGCAGTGCCTACCGCAAAGCGTTGGATGAGAAAAAGCCGTTTGAGCTGCTACGCGATGGTTTGAGCGTCGATACTCAGCATATCAATCTGGCCGTGTTTAAGCCGACCACCAACCGTGCCGAACAGCAGCAGCGCGACTACGAAAAGAATCGTTTCTCTTACATCCGCCAGTATGTCTTTGAAGGGAGCGAATCGATCGACATTGTGCTTTTCCTCAACGGCATTGCCATTGTCACCATCGAGTTGAAAAACGAGCCCAGCGGCCAGTGTGTCTATGATGCGGTAAAACAGTATCTGGATCGCGACCTGAATCACCCGATCTTCAAATTACCGTTTCTGCATATCGCAGCAGACAATACGCGGGTGAAAGTTGCGGCGGGCTTTCGCAATCGCAACAAGGATGATTTCAGGGATTTCAATGAGGGACTGACCAATCCCGTTCCCGAAAACAAACGGGAATATCCAGTGCACTATCTCTATCATGATGTGCTGCTGGGCGACTCGCTGCTCAACATCATCCAGCGATATTTATACAGCGATGGCGGGCAGTGGATATTCCCGCGTTTGCATCAGCGCCGCGTGGTGCGCCGCATTTTTGATCATCTGGTCGACCATTATGGCAGGAACGGGCAACTCGATACCCGCTATCTGGTGCATCACTCAGCCGGCTCCGGCAAGAGCAATACGATTGTCTGGCTGGTGCAGAATCTGCGCGATCTGTCAGTGGGCGAAACCAAGCTGTTCCACTCCATTATTGTAGTCACCGACAGGGTGAATCTGAATGGTCAGATTGCTGCCGATTTCAGGCGGACCATCGGGCAGACAGGCATTGTCGGTTATGCCGATTCGACTGCCGATTTGCGCAAGTATCTGACAGAAGGGTGCAAGGTGATTGTCACCACGCTGCACAAGTTCAGTTATTTACAGGATGCCATGAGCAGACCGAATCAGCGCATCTGTTTCATTATCGACGAAAGTCACCGCTCGCATGGTAGCACCCTGAACCAGAATATGACGAATGCCTTCTATGAACAGGAAGACGATGACAGCAAAGAACGCGAAGCGTTAATCGATGAGGTATCGAAGAAGTCATTTCCGAACGCATCATTTATCGCTCTGACTGCTACGCCTTCGGATATGGCGCTGAAAAAGTTTGGCATAAAGCAGGATGGCCACCGGGCGGCGTTTGACACTTACTCGATGGATGAGGCCATTGCCGAAGGGTATATCCTCGATGTGGTGAAGGGGCTGGTTTCTTATGACACGATCTACAAGCTCAGCTATCGCTATCAGAGTCAGCACGAATATGCGCCGCTATCGGTCTATCGCGCCCTGAATCAGATTGCCTATGAAGATGACAAGATCATCATGGAGAAAGTTGATCGCATGATTCGCCTCTTTGAGGATAAGACGGCGGATAAAATAGGCGGTCGCGCTAAGGCCATGGTGGTTACATCGAGCAGGCTGGCTGCCGTGAAATACAAAACATACTTTGACGCAGCCTTGGCGAACAAGCCATTCAAGGCGCTGGTCGCATTCAGTGGCACGATCAATTACGAAGGGGAGAAATGCACGGAACATGCCATGAATGCCGCACTGCTGCCGCGCACGAATATGAAAACGGAGGATGCGTTTGACGCAGATGATTCACTACGCATCCTGATCGTGGCCAATAAATTCCAGACCGGTTTTGACCAGCCACTGCTGCATACCATGTTCCTCGACAAGACCGTGTCCGACATCAATGCGGTGCAAACACTGAGCCGCCTGAACCGCACCTGTCCGGGCAAGAGTGACACGCTGACCGTCGATTTTACCGGCTCGGCAGCGAAGATCATCAAGGCGTTTCAGAAGTATCAGCATCATGTGGAGGGGCACGGCGACGCCGATCCGGCAGAGCTGTCGAAACTGTATCAGGAACTACTCAAGCGCCATGTGTTCACGAAAGCTGATATGGAGGAGTTCCAGCAACTGAAAGCCAGTGACAATGCATCCGACTCTGCCGCTGTCAGTGGCCTGCTATGTGAGATCAAGAGGCGGTATGAAGATAAGTACAAGACGCTGGATGATCGGCGTGAGTTCCGCTCTCTGGTTGGCCGTTACACAAGCCTTTATCGTTATATCCGGGCATTGTTCAGCTTGCCTGCCGATGAACATTTACACTGCTTTGAGTTGTGCGGCAGTCTTTACCCGGTGCTGGCCGACGAGAAAAGCGCGGAAGAGCTGAGAAAGGAACTCGAATATGTGAAAGTGCTGATCTATAAGATCAGTGAAAGTAAAATACCTGAAATCAAAGAGCCGGAGAAAGGTGGCGTTTCAGGGCCATCCGGGGCACCCAAACTAAGCACAGTGCAGGAAGTGATTGAGGCATTAAATGCGAAATTCGACAAGCTGGATAAGGGTGACAGCGAGCGCATTGCCAAACACATAGAGACGACCCTTCATGATCCGGAGCTGTTGGATGTTGTACGTCATAACCCTGATGCCGATGAAGAATTGTTATTTGATCAGGTGATGAGTGAAAAATTATCTGATCGTTTTACCGACTTTATCTACGACTCATGTCCTCCGGATCGATTTGAGGTGCTGATGGATGATGCCATCAAGGACTTTGTGAACAGGAATGCCTATCATTTATTGAGAAGTTCAGCATTTAAGTCATCAGTTTCCATTAATGCGGCGAGCGTTTAAGGGAGAGCTATGACAAATAATACCGAACTTGTATTTAACCTCTGGGCCATCTTTGATTCCTCCGTGGGCTTGGTATATAGCCTCGCCGGGAAAGCGTACAATCTTTCTGGAGATGATCAGTATAAACTGGCTGTATTAAAGGCACTTGCGCCTACAGATTATGTTACCGCGAAGCGATATGGAGTGCCTGATCGGTTTCAGGTTCATTTCTCTGATGGTACAGTGAAAAAGGGCTGTGCCGAGGCGCATTCGGTGGGTAACCCCGTAGTTATGCTGTTTGAAGATATGTTCTGTCAAATGGAACACGAACTCCCACCCATTCCTCGCTTTGATTCAGGCCAGACATTCAGCACCTCGCAATATGTGCCAGATGACCCTTTATGTGTCACAACGATTCTTTACGAGGATGAGGTCGGCAATATTCGCCCCATTGTTTCAAAGGAAGATAAGGATTGGTTTTCGCAAAAGGTTAACAGGTAGGATAACCCCTTAACCTTTCCGATTAATAGATATTACTTGTGCGCCATCTCTAAGCTCATCGAGATAGTTAGCCCAGTGTTGCATTAACTTAACCCGCTCTGGTAAATGCCTTGCATGATTGTATGCCCCTTTGATGGCATTGCCTTCCTTGTGCGCAAGCTGGCGTTCAATCACATCGGAATCCCAGCCTTGTTCATGAAGCATGGTACTTGCCATTGCCCGGAAACCGTGAGCGCATATTTCTGATTTGTCGTAACCAATTCGCCGTAAAGAAGCATTCACCGTGTTCTCGGACATTGGTCTGTGGATATTTCTTATTGATGGAAATACATATTTTCCACTTCCTGTTTGTGGCTGAAGCTCTCTCAGGATAGCGATTACTTGTTTGGGCAGTGGTACTATATGAGTAACTTGCATCTTCATTTTCTCGGCTGGTATACGCCATTCTGCAGCATCAAAATCGAACTCGTTCCATTCTGCATGACGCAGTTCACCCGGGCGCACAAACAGATAGGGGGTGATCTGCAAAGCACACTTTACAACTAACGTGCCCTCAAACCCTTGTATAGCCCTCAATAGTGCACCAACTTTTTTGGGCTCAGTGATGGTCGCTCTGTGCGTCGTTACGATGGGAGATAATGCTCCCTGCAAATCTCTGGTTGGATCGCTTTTCACGCGACCGGTGGCAACGGCATATCGGAATATTTGGCCACATAGCATTTTTAGCCTATGTGCCATTTCAATCGTACCACGATTCTCAGCGCGTTGGATAACGGCAAGTACGTCGGGTGCTTCAATATAAGTAATAGGCATTGAACCTAACCAGGGAAGGATATGACGTTCAAGCCTGCTTTGAATGTTTGTAGCGTACGTGACACTCCACTTGGTTTTATTTTTCTTAATTAACTCTCTAGCCACACCTTCAAAGGTAGCAGCCTGACTGGCAGTGATAGCCCGACGTTTCTCTTTTTTCTTTTGCTGGGAAGGATCAATGTTATTTTCTAATAATTTTTTTGCTTTCTCTCGTTTATTGCGGGCTTCTTTTAAGGTGACTGAGGGATATACACCTATTGATAAGGTCTTTTGCTTCCCCGCATAGCGGTAGTTCATGCGCCAGTATTTGCCGGATTTAAGCACCTGTAAAAAAAGGCCACCACCGTCAGATAGCTTGAATTGTTTCTTTCCATCGGGAACCGTTGCAGCTTTGATCTTTGCATCCGAAAGAGCCATATCTATACCTCCGCATTTGTTGGTATATTTTTAGCATTGACAGCGTATTTAGGAAATATACCAACAGATATACCATCTATTTGTTGGTATATCTTAGAATAGTATAGAACATAGTAAAACAAGATGGCAAGAAAAAAGCCTGCAAACATTAGCTTACAGGCTCTTATAGGACGTTATCGT
>CAJXNE010000111.1 GCA_913056285.1 uncultured Zetaproteobacteria bacterium
CCGGGGGCGGCATGGGGTCATGTCGTGTTTGATGCCGACCGCGCTGAAGCACAAGGCAATTGCGGCAAACAGGTCGTACTGCTGCGTGAAGAGACCAAGCCTGAAGATATCCACGGTTTTTTCGCCTCTCAGGCCATCCTGACCAGCCGGGGTGGCAAGACAAGCCATGCCGCTGTGGTTGCGCGCGGCATGGGAAAGCCCTGTGTTGCAGGCGCAGAAGGTATCGAAGTGGATGTCATGGCCAGACGCGCCCATATCGGCGATATTACGATTAAGGAAGGAGATATCATCACACTGGATGGCACCAGCGGCCATGTTTATCTGGGCCAGGTCCCGACAGTAGAAGCAGAATTCACTGATCAGTTAAAAATATTACTGGGCTGGGCAGATGATACAGCTCGCCTAAAAGTCATGGCCAACGCCGATATTCCCGAGGATGCTCAGCGCGCCCTGAAATATGGCGCCATGGGAATCGGCTTGTGTCGTACCGAACGGATGTTCAATGCCTCGGATCGCTTGCCTATCGTGCTGGAAATGATCGTCTCTGATACCTATCAACAGCGACAGGCAGCGCTCGATAAACTGCTGCCGATTCAGCGCCAGGATTTTATTGATCTGTTCACCACCATGTCGCCGAATGCGGTTACCGTGCGCCTGCTCGATCCTCCGATTCATGAATTCCTGCCATCTGAACAGCAATTGTTATCTGATCTCGAACAACTGAAGCACCTGCGCAACTCCATGCGTGGTTCGGAAATTCTTGCTGATACGATCAGTCTGCTTTATCCGGACAGTATTCCGGAAGGTGGCCTGCCAAAGGTTATGCAAGTAGTAGATTCTTCGGTAGTTGATGAAGCGATTGAGAAAAAACAGGCAATACTCAAGAAAGTACGTTCATTATTCGAAGTAAATCCCATGCTGGGCCATCGCGGCGTACGCCTGGGCATCACTTACCCTGAAATCTATGCCATGCAGATTCGCGCCGTACTGGAAGCGGCCTGCGAATGCCAGAATCGCGGCATTGAAGTGCATCCTGAAATCATGGTGCCACAGGTCTGCACCTCGGAAGAACTTAAATCCGTACGTCTGAATGTCGAATCTATCCGGGATCAGGTGACCGCCGAATGTGGCGATCAGCCTGTCTTCAAATTCGGCACCATGATTGAAGTGGTGCGCGCCTGCATGCGGGCTGGCACGCTGGCCAATGAAGTGGATTTTTTTAGTTTCGGCACCAATGATCTGACACAGGCATGCTTCTCCTTTTCTCGGGAGGACGCGGAGAATAAATTCCTGCCCATGTATAATGAGGTGAGTATTTTACAGGATAACCCGTTTGAGGTATTGGATGCAAATGGCGTCGGCAAACTGATGGAATTAGCGATTGGCTGGGGCAGAGATGTGAAACCAGACATGAAAATTGGCATCTGCGGCGAGCATGGCGGCCACCCCGCTTCGATCCGGCTATGCCATCGAATTGGTTTGACTTATGTGTCCTGCTCAGGGCCGCGCGTGCCTATAGCCCGCCTGGCCGCCGCTCATGCCGCTCTGCTGGAACAAGCCTGATAGCCCAGATGGCTTTTTGTTTCAATGGATTGGCGGCATTGTGGTGTAAAGAAGAACTGGACTTTTACATATCAACCGGAAGGCGAGAATGCAGTAGAAATCATTATCCCCAAGGGTTTCCGCTTCGACGGAGCCTCCATTCCCCGCCCCTTCTGGAACCTGCTAAGCCCCATCGGTCTGCTGCTCATTCCCGGCCTGGTTCATGATTACGGCTATCGCCATGACCAATTATGGATTATCAATGCAGACGGCAAAGTGGAGGCATGGAAAAAGGAAATCATTCTGTAGATATTCATCCCGCATCGTGCAGTCAGGGCACAAGCGCTGGCAATAGGCCAGTACGTTGAATCGTATTTCCTGAACATCCCGACCACATCCACTACCCTGCTTCACATCGCGAGTATTTTTTGATTTGCCTTCAGCTAGAGTCTCCCGCATGCCAGCGCTCCCCAGCCCTACTCTCCCGATCCATGGTGTTCTGGCGGACATCAAAGATAAATTAAGCACGCACAATCGTCTTGTACTGCAGGCGCCGCCGGGCGCAGGAAAAACCACTGCCGTACCCATCGCCTTGCTGGATGAGAGCTGGTTGGGTGATCAGCAGATCATCATGCTCGAACCGCGCCGGCTGGCGGCACGCAATGCGGCGGCGCGCATGGCATTTTTGCTTGGTGAAACAGTCGGTGAACGCGTGGGTTACCAGATTCGTCAGGACAGCTGCTTTAGCCATCAAACTAAAATACTGGTGGTTACCGAAGGGCTGTTAACGCGCAAGCTGCAAGCAGATCCAGAGCTGCAAAACACGGCACTGGTTATTTTTGATGAATTTCACGAACGCAGCCTGCATGCTGATCTGTCGCTGGCCCTGTGTTTGCAAAGTCAGGAAGTGTTACGCGAAGATCTGAAAATTCTGGTGATGTCGGCAACGCTGAATACCGATGCTGTTGCCAGCCTGCTGGATAACGCCCCGATCATTCAGAGCGAGGGTCGCAGTTTTCCCGTTGAAAACAGATATCTCGATAGCGTGAACCGTCCGCATCATACACGGCCACAGCAGCAACTGATGACAGATTTGAGCAATGCGATCAAAAGATTCATTCATGGGCATGAGGGAAACTGTCTGGTATTCCTGCCCGGGGTCAAAGAAATCAACCAGCTGTCCAGGCAGATCAAACAACAGCTTGATCGCGAATCGATCACCAATATTTTGATTGCTCCACTGCATGGCAGTTTAAGCAAAACACAACAGGATTTGGCTATCTCCGCTCCCGCTGACAAGGCTATGCGTAAAATTGTTCTGGCCACCAATATCGCAGAAACCAGTATCACCATTGACGCTATCACCTGTGTGATTGATTCGGGGCTGGAGCGGATACTTGATTACAACCCGGCCTCGGGCATGAACCGACTGACCACCCGTTCCATTTCACAGGACTCCGCCGTGCAGCGCAGTGGACGCGCCGGACGCTTATCAGCCGGTATCTGTTACCGTATGTGGACGGCACAACAACAGCCACGCTTGCTCAAACATGCACCGGCGGAGATTTTACACAGCGACCTGTCATCGTTGGCGCTCGAACTGGCCAATTGGGGCGTTACGGACGCCCATGAACTGCAGTGGATGGACCTGCCGCCTAACGGCTCCATCGCACAGGCAAACACAGTGCTGCAACAGCTCCATGCTATCGATGAACAAGGCAATATCACGGCGCACGGTCGCGATATGCTGAAACTCGGCACACATCCACGCCTGGCCCACATGATACTGGCTGCAGTGAGGCTGGATCAGGCTTATCACGGCTGTTTAATCGCCAGCCTGCTCAGCGAAAAAGATATATTCCGCTCGAACAGCGACAAGAGCGCCGACATACATGACCGGATCAGCGTGCTGGTACATGGCCGGTCAACGCATCACAGCATCGATCAGCAGCAATGCAAACGCATCATACAAACCGCCGATGATTTTTTTCAGCGTTTGAAGCGTTGCAGTCGATCAATGTCAAACAAACCCGGGCGGGGTAAAGGGAGACCGGATGCAAGCCTGAGCGGCGTGCTGCTGGCCTACGCCTACCCCGACCGAATTGCCAAACAACGCAGCCCCAACGAAGAACGTTATTTACTCAGCAACGGTAAAGGCGCGGTGATTCCGCCCTATATGCAGCACCATCTCCATGAATATCTTGTGGTCGCCAACCTCGATGCCAAACAGGGAGAGGCCTGCATTTATCTGGCCGCAGATATTAGCGCTGAACAGTTGCAGGCGTATTTTGCTGATCATATCCAGCACGAAGAACGTGTTGAATGGAACGCCAACGCCCAGCGCGTCGAAGTCAAACAGATTAGCAGCATGGGTAAGATCATGCTACAGGAGTCCATCCTGCACGATGTCAAAAACACAGGCACGCAAGCAGCAATACAACGCTGCCTGATGCATGCCATCCGAGATACGCGACTGGCATGTCTGAACTGGAGTACGAAGGCCGTCAGCCTGAAACAGCGTGTGCAGTTTATTAACCACCATTGCCATCACAACCAAGCTGTGAAAAAACAGATGAAAGATCAGCCGCTACCGGATTTTTCAGAACAGGCATTGATTGACACCCTGGATGCATGGTTGCAACCGCACTTAAGCCATGAGAACAGTTTCAGGCAATGTTTCAAACTGGATGTATATAATCTGCTATTCAATCAACTCAGCTGGCAACAACAGCAGCAGATCAAGAACACGGCGCCCGAGAAAATCCGCGTACCCAGCGGCTCCTCAGTGATCATTGATTACAGCGACCCGGCGCAACCCGTACTGGCCGTCCGGCTGCAGGAAGTGTTTGGCCTGTACGACACGCCGACGCTGTTAAACGGCCAGTGCAAGCTGACGATGCATTTATTATCACCGGCGCGAAAGCCCATGCAGGTCACACAGGATTTAAACAGCTTCTGGCAAACCACCTATCACGATGTCAAAAAAGAGCTGCGTGGAAAATACAAACGCCACTACTGGCCGGACGATCCATTCACTGCCCAGGCCACCGGAAAAACCAAAAAACAGATGAATCGAGGATAGGGAAACCGCAGAAAGCAGGAACAGTGTATCTAGATTTATTAATAGCCTGAAGAAGTAATATACTGGCTCACCTGGCAAGGTTGAAGGTGCCCCCCCGACCGCGCACGTTTTAAACGGATAAAAGCAGCGGAGCGCCCCGTTTTAAACATGTGAGAGCGGAAATCCGTAGGACAAGCTGATCTCCTGGGCGTTTGTGATTCGGCACATCTATGTGCCTCACCCTCCGGGCGACCTAAAGGCCGTCCAAACGGCTGTCGTGCCTTTTTGTGATTCGGCACATCTATGTGCCTCAAGCTTTTATTGTAATGGCGCAATAATATCTATTATTGAATGTGGCAAGAGCCGTGTAGCTAGAGCGGTTAGACTTTGTTATCGCCAACAGCGGTGGAATCGACCCCTACCCTGGCAGGTTTGCCATTTTTCCAAATGACCGCGTACTGACCAAGTCGACGTTTTTTCTCAAGCGCGTGAGCCACTGCCGTTTTTAGCGTATCAAGCATCACCTGGCTTTCTGTGGACGGTTCAGTCTTTATTGAGCTGCTCATGCATTCGCCTCCTTTAATAGCTGGTGGTACAGCACTTCATGCACGATCTTTCGGTTTTCTGCGTGCTGTTCAAATAACAGAACAGGTTCGTTACCGTCGTTCATAAAGCAAATGCAATGATCCACCGCGTGGCTAAATAGGTCAAACAGATTGTTCAGACTGCGCGGAAACCGCCTTTCAATATCACGAAGCGGAATATTGTGCCCGCCATGAGCTACCCTCTCTGCCACGCGTAGCTTGGACATTTCCACATTGTGCAACGCTAAATAGACCAGTTCCACCCTCCAGCCTTCTACTTGCATCCGCTTAATCAGGCGTAAATAGCTACGCCCCGAAAGCGTGGTTTCAAAGGCAAAGTCCTTTTTTGCCACAATATTTTCTTCGATCTCGGACAGAAAAATCCGACTGGCTGCGATCAGTTCACGCTCAGGAGCAAGCGGCGACAAACCTGCAGCGATCAGGTCTGCATTCACAAAGTTTGTACACCCGGCCACCTTGGGTAGGTATTCCATGGCGAATGTCGTTTTTCCAGCGCCATTTGGGCCAGCAATGATCCAGCATGTTGGCATTACCACTTCTCCTTGAAACCCATATTAAAAGCATCATGTTTACTATGCAACTCAAGTTAATTTAAACAAACTCCGCTCTTCAAATATCCAAACGCTGACTATCTGATTTTCAATCTCTGTGGGTATAATTCCAAGTAGCCTGATGCTGAGTGATTTGTTTGACAATACAATATCGATTTATAGGAGGAGAAAATGTATAAAAAAATCACACCCAAAGTTGTTTCTGCCTACGTGGAATTACGGTTGCTTTGAGCAACGACATCACCAAGCTGGATATAGGTCTCAACGCCTGCTTGGGTGTTGTTCAACATATCTTCAGAGGGCATCCATTTGCCTTTTTCTCCACATAATACCACGGTGCTGCCGCCAAAGAGAAAGTAGCCTTTTTCATTACCCTTGTTAAAAGACTTCGATTCATCAAAGGATTGCACAATTTTACCCACACAGGTGGCACCCACTTCAATATAGGCGAGTTTACCGAAATGTGCAGTCTCCAAAATGGAAACACGCCGCTCATTTTTAATGAAAATATCCTGCCTGTATTTCAAAGCCAGTGGATTCACGGAATGTAGATCTCCCGGAATCGTAAATGCCTTCAGCGTTTTGCCATCATCGGGATAGTGGTAGCGATGATAATCAACAGGACATAATCTAGCGATCATCAGCGGGCCGCCGATAAAGTCTTCAGCCACAGCGCGATCACCGATCAAATCAATCGCGCGTAACATCGATCCCTTCACCGGAACCGTAAGATCATCACGCATACTTGCATGACCAAAGTATCGCGCTTCCGCAAAAGCTCCCATGGCATGATCATTGCCAGTAAAGGTTCTTTGTCCTTGCCGAAACTTTCGAATAAAGAACTCATTAAATGATTGATACGATGTTTCAATGGGATTCTCTTTGAACGATCCTTTTTCATATTGATCAATTTGAATATTAAAAGTTTTGAGAAAGGGCGGAACTTTTTGTGCTGATTTTAAGGTATCTTGCGACTTGCCATAATATTGACTGAGCATTTTGCTTGCAATGAATGGACCCAAGAGCCGCCCGATGGAGGTGCCATAGGCAAACTTCACCATGCGATCACCATATACTTTTTCGATTTCCATTCTGTTTTCGCGGCGGTTAAAGATTTGAATGTCAAAGCCTTGGCTCATGAAAGGAAATCCTCCATTGTTTGTAACTCTTCATCTCACCCATCTTTTGCCCGTTGCCTGCGTCAAAAGTGCTCACATACTTCGCGTATGCTGC
>CAJXNE010000112.1 GCA_913056285.1 uncultured Zetaproteobacteria bacterium
TTCAGTCTTTGCCGCAGGGCGCACAGATGCAGGCGTGCATGCCGAAGCCATGCTGGCGCATGCCGATGTGAGCTCCGCTCGTTGGCAACGTTCATACAAAGCCTATCTCCATGGTTGTAATAGTTTATTGCCGGATGCGATTCGGGTGATTGGCGTGCGCGCGGTGGCAGCGGATTTTCATGCCCGTTTTGATTGCCGGGAACGCATGTATCGTTATCAGATATGGAATCGGAATACGGCATCGGCGTTGCAACAATGGCGGCATTGGTGGATGCCCAGAAAGCTGGATGTGGAGAGTATGCGAGCAGCAGCAGCATGTTGCACAGGTTGTTTTGATTTCAGCGCTTTCAGGGCTGCAGGATGTCAGGCTTCCAGTGCAACGCGAACCATTAAAACGCTGACCATTGAACAGCGGGGGCGCTGTATCAATATTTCAGTCTCTGCCGATGCATTTTTGTATCATATGGTTCGCAATCTGGTGGGTAATCTGGTTGAAGTCGGGACAGGAAAACGTAGCCCTGAAGCATTCTCGGCATTATTGGAAAGTGGCGATAGAAGTAAGGGCGCAGCCACGGCGCCAGCGCATGGTTTGTATTTTACGAATGCCATCTATGACGATTTTAGTGCCACTGACCTGACCAAAACTTAACCCGGATTTTCATTGCGCCCAATGGTATCAGCGATTGCCCGTTGGAATTTTTTCATATTGACAGGTTTGTTCAACAACTTGACATCATAATTAATAGCGCGTTGCAACTGCCTGTCTTCTCCAAATGCGGTAATCATCAGAATTGGAATTGTGGAGCCTGTTTTGCGGACCTGCTCAACCAGTTCAAGCCCATCCATGACCGGCATGCGAAAATCTGTAATGATCATATCAAAATGCTCTTCCTCATTCAAAAACAACTTCAACGCCTGCTTGCCATTTTCCGCCATCACGGATGTGTGATGCAGTCGGGCCAGCATGGCCTGATGGATTTTGAGAATATCGGGAATATCATCGACCAGTAGCACATGGCAACCGCCAGGGCTGCTAGCCAGTTGTGTTTTTTTCCACGTTGGATTTTGCTTGGTTCCGGTTTTCTGCCGAATCGTTTGTGAACCGGACTCGATGAGTGGCGGCAGATGAATGGTAAAGCGCGTTTCTTTACCGGGTGTGGAGTCGACCTCTATCTTGCCATGGTTGCGTTTGATAATGCGTTGTACCATGGATAGACCAAGTCCTGTTCCGCCTTCCCCGATTCTGGATGTCCAGAATGGTTTAAATATCTTGTCCATATCTTCGGCATTGATTCCAATGCCATTATCCGCAACTTTTATGCACATGCAGGGGTGCCCCTGTTGAGACAGGGGGTGTTTAAAATCACTGTTAATACGGACATGGATCTGGCCCTTTTCTTTTATGGCCTGCATGGCGTTATTCACAAGATTCATCAGAATTTGCTCGATTTCAACCATGCTGATGGCGACGTCGGGTAATGTCTCGTCAATTTGACATACAAGTTTGATATGGGCTGGCATTTGCAGACGTGCCAACCCCATCAGATTTTCCAGGGGTTGCATGATCCGGCTGCCTTTGGTCGAGCCGGGAAGTTCATCTGTTTCACCGTTTTTGCTTAGCTTTAACAAATGCGTGATCAGCTCCGAGCCCCGGTCACCGGCTGCGATGATGGCATCCAGCTGTTTATTGACGGTCTTATCCTGCGTGCCCATCTGCAACACTTCGGCATAACCAATCATATTGGTAAGCACATTGCGAAAATCATGCACGATACCGGCGACCATGGTTGTCATATAGCCTTGTCTGTGCATGGACTCAAATTCTTCCTGCATGGTTTCCCGCGCTGAAATATCCAGCATAAAACAAACACCCATCCAGCGATCATGCCAATGCATGCAAATGGCAGTGCACATCAATTTAAGGATGTTGCCGGACTGATCTCTGCCTCTGATGTAGATATTTTGAGTTGAGGGTAATTGTTTGTCAGGGAGCCCCTTAAACGTATCACGGCAGAAGGTGATCATTTCCTGACTGTCTTCCGGCAGAATGAATATATCTGCACATTCGCCAACAACACTGGTATGTTGATTCTGAAACACCTCATTGATTGCGGCATTGGCATAGAGAATGCGAGGGATTTCCTGCTCATCCAACTCAAAGGTAAAAACAGGAAGCGGGCCCTTATTGAGTAAACTATAGGCATTTTGCTCTGCTTCTATGCGCCCTTTGACAGCCTTGTCAGCCCGTTTCCCAATCAGAAATACATAGAAAGGAATTGCCAGAAGTGATGCGATTTGCCAGAGCAGTAAGCTGTAATCAATCTCAGTCTGCAAATAAAAATGCGCGTAGAATATGATGGCCGACAAGCCAACGATACACATAGCCTGAGTATACAGTAAAAACGTATTACCGAATCTCAAGCCGTTACTAATGATCACCAGCAGCAGCATAAAAAACAATCCGCTACTATGGCCGCCGTCAATCAACATACTGAAACTGACAATACCAATATCAAAAATCGGAAAAAACAGACAACGAAAAGCCGATAAAGGTGTTCGACGAATCATTGGAATGGATATCAGGTTAACCAAATAATAGAGCGAAGCGGCGACCAGAAAGGGGGTTCTATAGGCGCCGAAGTTCAGCGCATGCAACATCAGATACAACAAACCGGCACTGGCAAAGCCCAGACGTCCATAAGCCTGTGCAATCTGGGCGTCGGTGAGTGACTCGCCACTCATCCGGGCGTGTTTCAGCAACCAGTGTTCAACAATAAACTGCTGTGGCATATCCCCTCCATAGCAGAAGGACACCCTCCCGTTATGCTCATCCAGCAGCTTATCCATGCGACAACATGGCGTCCAGCTACAAGCATATTCTGAGATATGCCGTGACCGAGAGTCATTCGTACTTTTCCTGTCACAATGTGATAGAATTACCCGCATTATTTTTCCCGGTTGATGGACTGTCCGGGTTTTCCTCAGGAGTAGAATATGTTGTATGTTGCCGTCCGGGCTGCAAGAAGGGCAGGGGATATGATTGCCCGCGCTTATGATGAGCGGGATGATCTCAAGATCACCCGGAAATCCGACCGGGATTATGTTACCGAAGTGGATCAGCGCGCCGAGTCGTTGATTGTCAGAGAAATTGCTCACCATTATCCGGATCACGGCATTGTCGCCGAGGAATCGGAGCAACGCATCAATCCTGATGCATCAATACAGTGGTATATCGACCCGCTCGATGGCACTACGAACTTTATCCATGGTTATCCGCACTTTGCAGTATCCATTGCAGCTTTTAAAAACGGCAAGCCGATGCTGGCCGTGATTCATGACCCTATCCGCGATGAAACATTCGAGGCACGCAATGGCGGCGGCGCTTTTCTGAATCGTAGACGTTTACGTGTGACGGATGAAAAGCGTCTGGATCATGCTCTTTTTGCTTCCGGCATCGCTGCCTACCGGCGCGATTCAATGGATGTATTTCAGACACGTATGGACGCCTGTATGCGCGCCATGGATGGTTATCGACGCGGCGGTTCGGCAGCGCTTGATCTGGCATACGTCGCTGCTGGCCGCTTGGATGTATATTGGGAAGCAGGCTTGCAGCCGTGGGATATTGCGGCGGGTTTGTTGCTGGTTCAGGAAGCAGGTGGGCTGGCAACCGCTCTGAATGGTGCCAGTATTGAACTGGAAAAAGGGGATGTGCTAGCGGCAAATCCACATCTACATCCGAAACTGATACGGTTGTTGAGAATGTGAAGGTCAGTGACCTTCACGTTTAAGCAGCAGAAACAGGGCTAATCCGCCGAAGACGAGGCTGGGTAACCAGGCGGCAAATGCCGCCGGCAAATGATCGCTGCTGGCCAACAGGCTTCCAGCGTTGCCAACAATATAAAATGCCAGTCCCAACGAAATGGTTAGCACTAGCCCCCATGATGTACGGCTGTTGCGATCTCCCGTGCCAATGCAAAGCGCGGCAGCAAGAATAACCATTAGCAGACAGGCAAATGGTGCAGAAAATTTCCGGTGCATAGCATAGACATAACCTCCGGCGCTTAAGCCAGCATGTTGGAGATCTTGGATATAATGGCGCAATTGGAAGAAATCCATATGTCTGGGGCGAGGTAATTCGCTTGTTTCAGGGCCGCTTGCCGAGGTGATAGTCAGTTCATCATGTTGTTCAAATTTCATACCCTCATGGCTGGAGGGGGTACTGATATTTACGTCATGCAAATGCCATGCGCCTGATTGATAACTGGCCAGAGAGCTGTCAATGCGACGAACCCAGTCACCCTTCACTCCGGTTTCTATCATGGTCAGGGAAAATTGATGATTACCGAGCGGCGTTAATCGAAAAAATCTATGCCCGTCTTTTAGCCACTGGACGCCCTGTTTGATTTGCTGTTTGTGCTGGATATTGACCCGTTCAATGGAGTCCAGTCGCTGGTTGGTAACCGGCGTCACCCATTCGCCGATGGCGAAACTCAGGCCTGCTGCCAGCACGGCGACAGTAAGTAGCGGGGAAAGTACCTTGTTGATGCCAAGCCCCGCTGCGCGGATGGCGACCATTTCCTGATGGCGCGAAATTTCAATCAGGTAAACACTGGCACCGATAAGTACGATAATGGGCATGAATTCCGATATCATAAACGGTATTTTCAGCAGCATATATTCGAGCATCAAGTGTGTGGTCAGCCCATGGCCCAGGTAACGGGCTTTATCGAATGATTCGATAATAACATACACGGCGAGCAGCGTAGCCATCATCATCAATGAGCGGCTTAAACAACCGGAAAAAATCCATCTGAAAATTACAGGCATGCGGTGAGTCTAGGTAGCACGGCAGAGTAGGGGAAGCACGGCTAATGCCTGAGCTTGGGTTAAAACCGGAGTTTTAGCGGCAGGTTTTTTTTGACAGCCTTTTGTTCATAGCGCCAGGCACGCCAGGCGATCCATATTTTTTTTAACGGCAACATATGAACCGGGTGCTGCCAGACATCGAACTCAACATCTCTGAGTTGTTGCAAATAGGCATAATAAATCGATCCCATCACGATCGATGGCCTGAGACTGACACGATCTTCATCGGGCAGGTTGCCCAATGCCTGTTGATAAGCGGCTTCCGCTTTGTCGGCGTAGGCGCTTAACATTTGCCGCATACCATCATTGCAATCGCCAGCCTTGAAGGCCTGATCCGGGATATGATGACGAATCCGATCTTCCTGCGGCAAATAAATGCGCCCGATGCGTGCATCTTCAGCGACATCACGCAGAATATTGGTCAATTGCAGCGCTTCACCAAGCGAGGTGGCGAAATGCCGGGATTTTCGGTTGCTGTAGCCGAAAATCTCAATACTCAGCAAGCCAACTACGCCGGCCACACGATACATGTAGAGTGACAAATCCGACGACTTCAATATCGGTTTACGCATCACATCCATCAGCATGCCATCGAGAATTTCGACCAGCAGTTCTTCATCAATCGGAAAATGTTCTTTGGCCCAGCATAGTTCTCTGCCGACCGGGTGCTGCGCTTTGCCGGCAAAAGCCCGGCCCACTTCTTCACGCCAGAATGCAAGCTTGGGTAGCGCTACATCCTGTTCCCTGATTTCATCAGCAATATCATCGACTTCACGGCAAAAAGCGTAGAGCGCCATAATGGCCCGGCGCTGATCTTCGGGTAAAAACAGAAAGGCATAAAAGAATGAGGAACCGGAACCACGGGTTTTGTCGCGGCAGTATTGTTCAGGATTCATGGCTGTTCGATCCGGGCGGAAACAGGGTGTCTTTTAATATCGGAAATATTAACCGCATCCATTCCGATTTATTCAAAGATGTACGCCCAGTCAACGGATCTGGCGATTGCTCTACCTTGTTCAGCATGCGTCGGCCGCCATGCAATGTGGCCGCTATCTGCAAACGCAACCGAAAGGGAATCATGCAGAGCAGGGGGGCGCCATCATCCAGTATTTGCCGCGTATCTTTGATAGCTCTGAGCAGTGCAGGGCGAAAGGCTTCGGAATGAACATCGTTATCCAGCAGTTGTTGGCCGCTGAGGTCAGCCTCCTTCAGCCAGCATTCCGGCATATAACATCGGCCGTTCGGCAAATCGATGCTCAAATCCTGCCAGAAGTTAATCAGTTGTAGGGCCGAGCAAATTTTATCAGAATAATAGACTGCATCGGCATGGTTTATACCGTGCAATTGCAGCATTAACCGACCGACAGGATTGGCCGAGTGTTTGCAGTAAAATAACAACTCATCCAGTGTCGCATAAGCGTGGATGCTGACGTCCATGCGAAAGGCGATCAACAGCTTATCGAGTTCTTCGATATCGAGTTTGTGCGTGCGAATGGCATCGCCAAGGGCCAGAAAAACAGGCTGGTGGATAGCATCATCATGCTCGCAGCGCTCTAATAATGTCTCCCACGCATCGAGTTGTTTAAGTCTGGTTTCAGGATAGGCATTACCCTCATCGGCCAGATCATCGGCATGCCGGGCAAAGGCGTAAATAGCGGCTACGGCAGGGCGCAAGTCAGCCTGCAACAGCTTTGAAGCTGTCGGGAAATTTTCATAATGGTTTTGTGCGATATCCAGACAATATTGATAGGCTTCTGTTAACGCCATGGATTGTTCATTTGCAGCTTGCATGGCGGCATGGTGGCGATGCAGAATCGTTTGCGCAACTGCGAATGCATATGATTTTTCAGGGAGTATCAGTGTAATGATAAAACGTGATGGAGCAAAACGCGTGGTGGTGATCGGCGGTGGCCTTATCGGCTGTTTGACGGCGCTGTATTTACATCGGCTCGGTGCGCACCCGGTCATTTTGGAAAAGGGTGATATCGGGCGCGAATCTTCGT
>CAJXNE010000113.1 GCA_913056285.1 uncultured Zetaproteobacteria bacterium
CCCGCCGCGCGCATCAATCTCGGCCACCTTCTTTTTCAGCAGCTGATAAATATCATGGTAATGGCCGCGATAGGATGGATCAGGACGCACCACAATCAGGGTGCCCTTTCCATCCTCGCTGACAATGGAGCCCATATAGATGCCATTATCCACCAGCCGCTTGTGCAGATGGGCAATGGCCTCCGACGTTGTGGCCGCCTTCTCCATAAAACGCTCGACCTCCATACCGTCGGCGGTGCCGCGAATATCCTTGATGGTGGACAGGCTCATCAAGTCCGACAGCGACAGGGTGCGGAACTCCTTGTGCATTTGCAGCCAGCCGGTGAGTTCATCGACCAGTTTCAGGCTATGCGGATTGTAGATGCCATCGGGGCTCTGATTGTTGGTAATGCCGATCACCACCATGTCGGCGGAAGAAAAGAGGTCTTCGAGTTCAAGCTTGTTGGCATAGGCATCCATGCTGTGCGGCAACATATTCTCTACATTGGTTTCCATCTTGATCTTGGGCAACTGCGATACAAAACCGACCGTAATCACAGCCAGCAGTATTAACACCGGCCAGGCGCGGTGGACAATCATTGAAAAAATGTTTTGCATGGTTTTATCCTTCAGTCAAAGGCACTCACCACAGAGGACACGAAGGGAAATCAAAGGCATCATAGTGAATGTACTGCTTGTATTCGTTCACATTCACATCAATTTGTTTTGATTTTGGTTTTCCTCTGTGTTCTCTGTGGTGAGAGCCTTTTATTTTTTATTGCCGGCAACCGCGTTTGAGCGTGCGCTCGGAGCATTCAGCCCGGGCTATTCATGAATAGCCCGGGCTAGAGTCTGTTCACGTAATCACATGATAATCACTCAGTTCAAACTTTTTGCGTGACAACTTAAATCGGAGCACCGGTTCCGGTGACAGACTGGTCACATCGCCTATCATGTTCTTTCTGTAAAATGCTCTACACGTGCCATTCTGCCAAACCGTTTTTTGCATCTGTTGTCGCATCTTTGCAATATATTCGGCCTGAAGTCCGGGTTTGGCATCAATGGCCTTGATGGCCTTATCCTGTTTGATGGCGCAAATCGCCTGGATGATATAATCGGTCATGGCTTCCATATACAATAGTTGCGAACTGTGTCCTGAGCCGGTGTTGGGGCCATTGACCTTAAAATAATTCGGGTAACCGGACATCGTGATACCTTTATAAGAGGCAATCTCCGTTTCCCATTCAGTATTCAGATTGCGGCCGCCCAGACCATACACCTGAAACGAAAGCGCCTTTCTCATATTGGAATAGGCATAAAAACCCGTCGCATAGACAATGATATCCAGGGGTATGTCTTTACCGTCCTTTGTTCGGATCCCGGTCGGCGTAATGCATTCGATGCCGCTGATATCCACATCCACATTGTCCCGCGCCAGGGCCGGCAGAAATGCATTGGTCGGTATGACGCGCCTGCTGCCCATTTCATAGTCCGGCAGAAGAAACCGGCGTAATTTTTCATCGCTAATATATGTTTCCAGATTCTTTTTTAGCGTTCTGCGATACAGGCTCTTGATGAATTTACTCATCGGTGCCGTCAATGCATAGTGGCGAAAAGCCACAAAGCGCACTTCATGGTATGCAAAAATAAGAAAACGGATGAGCTGGCGTATGCCCGGCAAGTTTCTGATACTGCGCTCTATAGCGCCATACTGCCTGTCTCCACGTGGAATAATCCATTCGGCCTCGCGCATAAACAGCGTTAAACGACCCACCTTGTCGGCAATAGATTGCACGACCTGAACCCCTGAACAGCCGGAGCCAATCACCCCGACGCGTTTGCCCTCGTAAGGCACGCTGTGATCCCACTGTGCGGTGTGAAATTTCGCGCCCTGAAATGTGTCCGCACCGTTAATCTCAGGTATATGCGGATTCGCCAATACGCCGCTGGTATCGATAATAAAGCGGGCGCTATATTGCTCGCCCGACCCGGTTTCCACATGCCACACACACTGACCTTCGTCATAAGTCAGCCGGGTGACGCTCTGCTTTGTTCTCGTGTATTTTCTGAGATCAAACTTATCGATAATATAGTTGGTATAATCGAGTAATTCGCGTTGCGGAGCGTATGTTTTCCTGAACTTATAGGGAATAAAGGAAATAGAATACAGGGCGGTTGGAATATCCACCTCGGCGCCGGGATACGAGTTGTCCCGCCATGTGCCGCCCGGCTCATCACCCCGCTCCAACAGGACAAAATCATGACAATTCTGTTTTTGTAAACGTATCGCCGCCAGCAGACCGGAAAATCCGGTGCCGATGATCACGGTCTCAAAATACTGACTCATTTCCGGTAACCGCGTTTGAGCATGCGTTCGGAGAATTTCCGATCCGACAGGCCACTGTTGTAATGCTGATCTGAGAAGATCATTTCGGTTTTGTGCCCAGTCTGATTATTCTCCATCAGCATCGCGGTGACTGTCCAGATACCCTCTATCTGCTTCACCTCTCTGGCGTGAAAATGTTTCAGTTCCTGCCCCTTGCGATCCCAGTAATCGATGCGGGTCGCCAGATCATTATCCTTGCGGATATAATTCACTGTTTTCGAATAGCCGAGATTCTTTTTCAAATCTTCGGTTTTCGGCACACCCTGCACCACCCAGCAATCATGGCCATCCACCGATTCAGAACCAGTCAGCGTCCAGTTATAATCTTCCAGTTCCGGCGTCTGTTTGACATCCTCGAAGGTAAAATCCGTACCCATGAAATAATCGCCCCGGTCTGATGAAGATATGCGGCGCACCTTCTTCAGTGCCGGCAGATAGAGCCACTGATCATCATCTTTGGCCACGCCATCGTAATCGTAGGTCAGCAGCGCCGTATCACGGATGTTGGATGGTTTAAGAAAATAGGAGATCGATTTACTGTCTTTGCCATAATCTTTGCGAAACGCAACGATATGACGCTCACGCACACCGCCACGCCGATCAATCAGCTTCTGGTAAATGGTCTGGGTCAGATCGTCGCCGTCATCGCGATTGTCCACCCGCTGCATGATTTGATCTCCCGTCATTTCTTCACCGTAAGACAATACCGACGTCATGCCGGTGATAATCGCCAGTGCAAACACAATCAACGCAAGTTTCTGTAAAGTCATATCATTCTCCTTAAATCCAAATCAAAACCTTTTCAGCACAGAGGGCACAGAGAAAGTCAAAGACAAGTATTTAATAGTTTTTGCTTTTCCTCTGTGTCCTCTGTGGTAAATACTTCTGTTCATCCTTTTGATCCACATACAAAATATGGCCGTGCAGCCATGGTCAGGCCGACAACCAGCGCAATCAGCAGTTTCGGCCAGTCCACCACCAGTTCCAGAAAGCGGGTCATGATGGTTTTCCGGCCTTCAGGCCGCCCTGAATCAAATCCAGTAAACTATCCAGCTCAGCTTCCAATTGTTTCAGCGGCGCATCCATACACAGGGGCATATTGTATTTGGTCGTAGCATTATAAATATCCGCCGCCACAGCTGCCACCTCGCAGACACAAAACTCACCGTCATCGATGCCCCTGACAATAATGTCCCTGAGCACTTGGACAGCTCTGTCTTCAAAATGATGCAATACGTCTTTGTGTTTGCCGGCAATCAATTGCACCAGTTCATACATGTGCGGTGTTTCCGATACAAGCCGATGCAGAAAGCGCATCCGCGCCAGACAATAATCCCGTAATGCCTGTGGAGCTGCACCTGCCTGCGCTGCGGCCTGTTCGCCGGCCCTGGCTTTCTCGGCCATACAGACCCGCGCGCCTTCAACAGCAATATCTTCCTTGTTTTTGTAAAAACGGTAGAGGTTGCCGACACTCATATCGCAATCGGCAGCGATTTCCGCCATGGTGGTTTTGCCATAACCATAATGCGAAAAACGCCTGATGGCCGCAGCAACAATCATTTTTTTGTCCGATGTTTGCATCGCGCAATCATGCGGAAGTGAATAATGAATAACAAGCAATAATGTTCATTATTCACTTCATCATATTTGCACTCTACACAAATTTATCGGCGTATTTTTCACGCAGTTCACGGCGCAGAATTTTGCCGACGTTGGTTTTCGGTAATTCGTCCACAAATTCGATATGCTTTGGACATTTATAGCCGGTCATGTTTTTGTGGCAATAAGCCTGCAGCGCTTCTTCGCTCAGCGATTGATCTGACTTGACCACAATCGCTATCACTGCCTCGCCGGATTTGGGATCAGCAATGCCGATTACGCCAGCCTCCAGCACTTTGGGGTGGGCGGCAAGTACAGCCTCAATCTCATTGGGGTAAACATTAAAACCTGACATAAGAATCATGTCTTTGAGTCGATCAACGATATAGACAAAGCCGTTCTCATCGATTCGAGCCACATCGCCGGTATGCAGCCAGCCATCATCCGTCAGCGTTTTTTTCGTTTCTGCTGTATGTTGCCAATATCCCCGCATCACCTGCGGCCCTTTCACCCATAACTCACCGGCTTCACCGATTGCCATTTCCTGCCCGTCCTCGCTGCGAATGGATACATCGGTGGAAGAAAGCGGCAGGCCGATCGCACCGGTATAGGCCGGAATATTAAGCGGGTTGATACATACCGCCGGAGATGTTTCCGTCAAACCGTAAGCTTCAAGCAATGTGTTACCGGTCACCTGCTTCCACTGCTCGGCCACGCTGCGTTGCACAGCCATACCACCGCCCAGCGTGAATTTCAGGGATGAAAAATCGAGCTGCTCAAACCCCGGCGTATGCAGCAATGCATTAAACAGAGTATTGATACCGACAAATACCGAAAACCGTTCCTGTTGCAGTGTTTTGACAACGGCAGGGAAATCCCTCGGGTTGGTGATTAACACACTCCTGGCGCCGATTTTCATGGCAAACAGGGCATTGGCTGTCAGGGCAAAGATATGATACAGCGGCAGCGCCGTAATACTGACTTCTTCTCCGTCTTTCAAATCGCCTCTGGTCCAGACATAGGCCTGTAGCAGATTCGCCACCATATTTCGATGGGTCAGCATCGCACCCTTGGAAATACCGGTGGTGCCGCCGGTATATTGCAGAAAAGCAATATCGTCAAGGCTCTGCTCCACCCGGCTGAATGTGAGCGACTCACCAATAGCAAGCGCATCATGCAAATGAATGGCACCCGCTATCTCAAACCTCGGCACCATTCTTTTCACATATTTGATCACCCCATTGACGATGAACGAGGCGGGAAAACCGAACAGATCACCCAGTTGGGTGATGATGACATGCCGAATACCGGTCTTGTCCACCACTTCAGCCAGCGTATGGGCAAAATTCTCCAGCACCACAATAGCAACCGCGCCGGAATCATTGAGCTGATATGCCAGTTCGCGGGCTGTGTAGAGCGGGTTGACATTTACCACGATCAACCCAGCCCGCAGGGCCGCAAACAGGGCAACGGGATATTGTAACACATTGGGCATCATGATGGCGATGCGATCACCTTTTTTGAGGCCCGGTTCGCCTGTCAAATACGCAGCAAAATGACGGGTGAGGCGATCCACATCATCAAAGCTCAGATCATGTCCGAAATTCGAATAGGCCGGTCGATCGCGAAAGCGTTCCACGCTCTGCTCAAATAAATCCGTGATGGAGCTGTATATATTCGCATCCACCGTTTCGGGCACACCGGGCGAATAAGACTTCAACCAGATTTTATCCATCGATATCCCCCTCCCTCTATTTCCCCATATCCAGCAGTGCGGCATGGAATCGTCGCACAATCTCGCCTGCCGGTTCCACCTGATGAATACCCGCCACGCTCTTGCCCGCCTGCCAGAATTCCCGTTCGCCGCCCTCATCCAATGAGGCATGGCGCAACTGAAAGGCGGAACGCAGCGTGTACAACATACGCAGCCAGTGTTTGCTCCGCTTGCCGCGCAGCAGCATGCGCGCCAGCGCGCCGGATTTGAGTCCCATAGCCGCCACATGCGGCGTATTGATCAGGGAAACCGGTACGCCGGTAATGCGTTCGCTCAATACAATATCCTGCTCCTGCGCGTCCACGATAGCCTGTTTGTACGGCGCGGCAGCCAGACACTCATCGGTCGCGATAAAACGCGTGCCCAACTGGCAACCGGCATAACCCATGCGCATCGCCTCAACAAACTGCTGTTCATCGCCGATACCACCGGCGCAGATCAGAGGCAGATTCAGATCATGTAAATCATCGAATAATTGCAGCGCCGAGAATCCACCGGCATGGCCGCCAGCCCGGTTATTGACGGCAATCAAACCGTCTACGCCGGCATCGACCGCCTTCTGCGCCCACTTCCGCTCGGTCGCATCATGATAAACGATACCACCATATTCAGCCACCCGCTCCACCACCCAGCGCGGGTTTCCCAGCGATGTAATAAAAAAACGAATGCCCTCTTCCAGCGCAATATTCACCCATTCCTGCATGCGTTGGTGATAACGCCGCGATGATTTTTCAATCAGGGCATTCATGCCGACCGGTCCGGATGTCTGCTGGCGAATCAGTTGCAGGCCAGCGCGAAAGTCATGCCCGTGCACAAATGTAAGGGATACCGGTTGCACGATGCCCAAACCGCCCGCCCCGGAAACCGCAGCTACCAGTTCAGGATTGGAACAGGGATACATCGGCCCGC
>CAJXNE010000114.1 GCA_913056285.1 uncultured Zetaproteobacteria bacterium
TCTCTTCCTCAGAATCCGTTGCAAGCAAAGGTCCGGCGTGATCATCACAGCGATTCATGAATAGTCCGGGTTGTGAGGTTTCCTTTATCGTGATCGTGTGATGATTTGTGCGACTTCACGCCATAGCCGTAGATGGGTATCATTGACTCATGAAATTATGGGGCTTTGCATTATTGTTGCTGACGTTGAATGGCTTGACGTTGTCCGGCCATGCGCAGGCTGAAGCCGGAGGCGCTATTGTAGCAAGTGATCTGGTACAGCGGGTGCAGGATCGGTTGCGCTCGGATACCAGCATTGCCCGCTATGCGATGCGTATCGAAACGGCTGACTGGCAGCGTGAAGTGCGGCTCGATGCATGGGATGATCGCACCAAGAAACGCTTCTTTATTCGCATTCTGGCTCCCCGGAAAGATAAAAATACCACATGGCTCAAGGATGGCGATAATCTATGGATGTATCTGCCCAAGCTGGAACGCGATATTCGCATTCCGCCGTCGATGATGCTGTCCAACTGGATGGGTTCGGATTTCACCAATGATGATCTGGTTAAAATGGAGTCGGTAGTCAAAGATTATACGCATCAATTACTGGCCGATTCGGATGATATCTATACGGTGGAATCGACGCCGAAGCCCGATGCTCCGGTGGTATGGGGCAAGATTGTGCGGCGCATAACGCATGATGCCATGCCGTTATCCGAGGATTATTATGATGAGCATGGCAAACATATCCGCCACCTGGCCTTTGATCAGGTGAAACACATGGGCGGACGCGATATCCCATCACGCTGGATTATGCAGCAGCTGGCCACCCCTGATAAACGCACGGTGATGATTTTGGAGCGCATCAGTTTCGATACGCCGATCAAGGCTCGCACATTTAGCCGTGCCAATTTGCGAAGCAAGGGGCACTGATGTTTTCGTTGGCCTGGCGCAATATGATTCGCAATGCGCGCCGTAGCCTGCTTACTGTATCTGCCGTTGCGCTGGGCCTGGCTTCGCTGATTTTTCTGTGGGGGTTTAACGACGGCGTCCACAATACCATGATGCGCAATCTGCAACAGGTGATTGTCGGTAGTATTCAGGTGCATGCAGACGGTTTTTTTCATCATCCCAAACTGTCCAAAATAGTGCCGGATTCCGGAAAAGTCATCACATTATTACATGAGCTTGGTGCTGATAATCTGGCCTATCGCTTACGCACGTTTGCGCTGGCGGCGGGTGAGGAAACGTCCGAAGGTTTGGTTCTGTTGGGGATGAATCCGGATATGGAGCAGGCTGCAACGCGTATTGCCGCCAAGGTGGATCGAGGTCGTTTTATTGGCGATAATAATGAGGCTGCATGTGTGTTGGGCAAAACGACGGCGCGTAATCTCGGCGTCAATCCGGGCGATGATGTGGTGTTTCTGACCGAAGACCGGTATGGATCGCTGGCGGCGGAAAAATTAAAGCTGGTCGGTATCATTTCCAGCGGCGAAATGGGCATCGATAGAGGCTTGGCGATTATTCCACTCGGCTTTATGCAGCAGATGACAGGCATGGACGGGAAATATTCGGAAATCGTTGTACAACTACCCAAAGAACAACTGGAGCCGGTCACGGCGCAACTCAGAGAAAAGCTGGGTTCCGCCTATGAAGTGCTGCGCTGGTACGATATGTATCCGATGATGAAGCAATGGGTAGAGCTGGAGAATGCGTTTTATTATATTTTTCTCTCGATTGTACTGGTGATCATTGCAGCGGGCATTATGAATACAGTGCTGATGAGTATGCTCGAACGTATCCACGAATTCGGCGTGATGATGGCCTTAGGTTGCGGACGCGTTCGTCTGGCCGGCATGGTGGTTGTGGAATCATTATTGCTGGGCATGGCCGGCGTGGTTGCCGGCGTGATGGTTGGCTTGTTGCTGGTACATTATTTTCACGGCGCAGGTATTGATTTATCCAGCCAGATGGACTCCATCGCACGTTTCTATCTCAATCCGGTGATTCATACCGAGATTGATACCAATCATTTGCTCGATACGGTGCTGGCCGTGCTGGCCGCAGCGGTAGTCGCCGCTATCTGGCCCGCCATCCGCGCCGCCCGACTTGAACCCGTTGAGGCGATCCATCATGTGTAAGCAAGGTTATCGGGTTTAAGCGCCGATGGATCATCTTTCCATTTACCTGAAGCTGGGGTGGCGCAATCTGTGGTTGCATCCCATGCGCACGATTTTGACGGTGGCAGCGTTGGCCATCGGCATTGCAGCGCTGAGCTTTCTTTCGGCCATGGATGACGGTTGGATGCAGCAGATCAAGACCAATTTCGCCCTGACCATGACCGGGCATATCCAGATTCATGCCGAGGGTTTTGAAGACAGTCGCAAGTTGGCGCAACGTATGAATGCGCCTGAGCAGGTGATGAATGTTATTGCTGATATGGATGGCGTGCGTGCTGTATCGCAGCGCGTGCGCGTATCCGGACTGGCATCCAGCGCTGGCGCCAATGCGGGGGCGCTGATTTACGGGGTTGAGCCGGACGCCGAGCAAGGTGTAAGCCGCCTTTCCACCTTTATTGCGACAGGTGCATGGTTGCCAACGGGGGATAAACGAGCGGCGGTGCTGGGAGACGGGCTGGCGGATCGACTCAGCATTTCCATTGGCGATAAACTGGTGTTGATGGCGGCAGTGCCTGGTGGTGATATTGCCTCCGAAGTCTTTCGGGTGCGTGGGATGATCCACTCGGGTGTGATGGATGTGGATGATATGAGCGTGATTGTGCCGCTGACCAGCGCCCAGCACTGGTTGAGTCTGGGGCATGGCGTGACAGATATCGTGATTCGTGCGGACAGTTTTGAGCAGGTGTCTGCTCTGGCCGGACAGATGAAAAGTGCATTGGCAGGGCGGGGTGTGGAGGTATTGCGCTGGTTCGATATTGATCCGATGGCGCAGCAATGGGCCGATTTTGCCGAGGCCTATACCTGGATAGTATTGCTGATTGTGATTATCGTGGTGTTGGCGGAAGTACTGAATACGATGCTGATGAGTATGCATGAACGGGTGCGGGAATTCGGGCTGATGGGAGCGCTTGGCGTACAACCTTCACAAATTTTCGCGATGGTGGTTTGGGAGACGGTTATTCTGGTGCTTATCGGCGGCGTGTCCGGTTTTGTCATTGGCGGCGGTTTATCGCTCTTCTACGGTGAAAGGGGAATCGATCTCTCACAGTTCGCGATCGCATTTTCGTTTATGTATATGGATCCGGTGATTCACCCGCTTTTGAGGGCTGACAGCGTGCTGCGCATTCTGGGCGCATCGCTATTTGGCGCCATGATCGCTGGACTGATTCCAGCCTGGAAAGCCGCCAGACTGGAGCCTGCCAGCGCATTGAGGGAGTTATGAGTGATCGGCGGAGTAGTGGCGTGAACAGTGGCGCGAACGGGGTTGCCCGGCTACGGCAGAGCGATATTCGGGGAGGCAGGCATGGCTGATGCGTTGATTACGGCAAGCGGGCTGACCCGGTTTTATGATAGCGGTGAGTTAAAGGTGGCGGCGCTCGATGGCGTGGATTTGTCGATTGAGCGTGGTGCTTATGTGGTGCTGGCCGGGCGCTCCGGATCGGGCAAGACAACGCTGCTGAATATGCTCGGCGGGCTGGACAGGCCGGATTCCGGCGCGCTGTCGATAGCCGACCAGGATTTGTTGAGCATGTCGGCGACGGATCGAGCCGGGTTCCGTCTGCACCATCTGGGTTTTGTATTTCAGTCTTATAATCTGATTCGGGTATTGAGCGCGCGCGAAAATGTCGCCTATGTGTTGCAATTGCAGGGCATGGATAAAAAACAGCGTTTTGCATTGGCCGATCAGTGGCTGGCGAAAGTGGAATTAAGCGGTTTTGAGAATCGCAGACCCGATCAAATGTCCGGCGGACAGCAGCAGCGTGTGGCTGTAGCGCGGGCGCTGGCTGCTAATCCGGATCTGGTGCTGGCCGATGAACCGACAGCCAATCTCGATTCGCATACGGGGGAATCCTTGATGGCCCTGATGCGCAAGCTAAATGAAGAGCAGGGCACGACGTTTGTCATTGCATCCCATGATCCCGCCGTCATCGCTTCGGCGCGTACGCTGATTACGATGCAGGATGGGCAGATCAGTTCAGTCAAAGTCATGTAAGCCACGACACACGAATGAACACGAATTACAATCTTCAATCGTCTGAGTTTTTTCTAATTCGTCCCCTAGGGGAGCCTCTCTGGCTTCGCCATTCACCTTCTGTGCATTCGTGGCTAAGGTTTTGATTGTCTGGTCTGTACTGGCGTTCTATGCGTTTCCGGCTTCAGCATTGGAGTTTTCGGGGCAATATACCAATCTGCTGTTTGAAACTCGCGATAGTCTAAAACAGGATAGGACCACTGACCTGAATCGTTTGCGCCTGGAAATGGATGGGGGTGATGGCCCGGTTCGATTTCATCTGGCCTATGATCATGAATTATTATGGGGCGGCCTTGTAGCAGATCCTGCGGTCGCAGTCGCTCTCGCCCGACCCGAGCCGACATGGGTCGATGCCAGCGCCACCATTCGTCAGCGCACGCATTTCAATTGGCGGCATACACTCTATCGCGGTTGGTTGGAATATGATGCTGGTTCGGTGAATATCAAACTGGGACGTCAGCGCATTGCATGGGGATCGGGGCGTATCTGGAACCCGACAGACCGCTTTAATCCGGTGCAACCTACTGCACTGGAACTGGAACAGAAACTGGGCGTGGATGCTGTCCGGGTGGCATGGAATTATACTGGCAATGGTAGTGTGATTGCGGTTGCAGCACCGCCTCGAACATCTTCCCGTACGTCGCGCAAACTGGCGCTCAGATGGCAGGATACATTTGGTGAATTCGATCTGGCAGTTACGGGCGGACGCATCGGTAATGAGAATATGTTCGGGCTGGATATCACCGGTAATCTGGGTGATGCCGGAGTCCGGATGGAATGGATGCAGGCAAGAAATTCGCGTGATGGCAGTTATGGGCAGCTTTCAACCGGCCTGGATTATACCTGGTATCCAGCCTTGCTGCCTAATGGCTTGTATATGGCGCTGGAATATTTTTATAACGGTGCGGCTTCTTCGCCATTGCTTACGCAGGATCGCCTGAACAGCCGTTCCAGCCATTTGCTGGGCGGTATGCTGGGTTATGACTTGACGCCGCTGTGGCGATTCGATTTGCTGGTGATCGCAGATATGCAGCGCTCGGGCGCATTTATCTCGCCATCTCTAAAATGGTCAGCATCTGAAAATGTTGATATCACTGCGTTTGCACAGATTCCGCAAGGCACAGGGGTGAGTGAGTTTGCCGTGTTTGAGCCGCTCTATGCTGTTCGTGCTGACTGGTATTTTTGATGCAACGAGGTTCCCAGTATTTGGACCTGTTGATCAAATGAAGCATAAGCATTCATGAATGAGCGGAAGATGTTTTCAGGAATATTGCAAACCAGCGTGTGCTCGGTTGCTTTGACTGTCGCTTGTGATGGTAAGCTGATGTGGGGGCTGATATCACCAAACATCGTTCCTGTTGTCAGGGGTACAGATGTGCCATCGGGGAGATTCAATTCTGCGCGGCCGAACAGAAGAATATGGCAGGCAGACCGCGGTAGTTGATGTCCTGAAATGGCTTCACCTAAATTGAATTCATCCACAGTTGATTCTTCGGCAGCCCATAGACGGTCGGTTTCATGCAGCTCTGCAAAAACACTCAGGCTGTGGGTCATGCCGTGAACCAGGCGGGTTTGCACGGTTCGGATCAGATAATCCCCTGCCACAGTCGAGTGTTGCATCAGCTGTGCAATGGAACGGTCTGAAAATTCAAGTAATAAAGTTGTGCCTGTGGCGATAATGCTTGCTGAACGTGGCAGCTTGTAAACACAGGCATATTCGCCGAAAAAGTCACCGGGATGGAGCGAATTTACTGTTTTGAGCTCACCGTTCTCCAGTCTTATTTTGACATCGACATGACCATCAAGAATCAGGTAAAAGGTTCGGCTATGTTCGCCCTGGCGGACAATTGTTTCACCATCAATTGCCTGCATCAGGCTACCCTGAGTAATAAAATCAAGGCCTTCTGAATCCGACAGTTGTTCAATCAGCGCAAAAGTTCGGCCCGAGTCATCTTCTGAATCACTGAGGGAATATCGAGCCATATTGGATAAATCCTCAATTTCCTCAATATCCGGATGATTCAATTGACGGCATAGGAAAAGAAAACTCATGGCATGGGTGGCATTGCCACAGGCCAGCATACGGCGGGACATCGACAGTGCCAGACTAAGCGCCTTGGGGCTTTCCTGATTGTGTTGCAGCATGTGAATGTACGGCCTGGCGACATGCAAGTCTTCGGGAAAAATCCGGTGTAGCATACCGTAGCTTTGTAGCAGTTCTTCTTTATTCAAGCTCATGATTGCAACTGTAACCCAACTAGGGCCTGTTCACACGTGTTTGATCGAAGCGCTGCTATCCCAAATGAGGCCAGTCAAGGCGCGAGGAGAGTTGTTGGTGAATCCAAATAAACAACAAGCAACGCTGAATGGCCTCATTTGGGGTGCAGCCCTGCGGGAAATGCCATTT
>CAJXNE010000115.1 GCA_913056285.1 uncultured Zetaproteobacteria bacterium
GTGAGAGGGATGAGGCAGCAATGCCTCACCCTACTCGATTTTAGCCATTTTGTAACGGTGGCTTTCCATTAGTCTGTCGGACTTCTGAGAAATCTTTTATCGAATCCAAGCCTGGACTTTTAAGTAACAAAATGACGGATTCTATCATGTTGTTATTCATGCGTTGGATTTTCGCAACGCGACATACGTCGCTATTCATTCATGCTGCCGTGTCCTCGCTTGCTCCTTTGCCGGCAACGAACCCTTGCTCAGGCCAGTGTAGGCGTGGCTACGCCGTTGTTCGCAAGAAAACGTTGCAAATAAACGTCCGGCGCGATCATCACGGTGATCTATGAATAGTCCAGGCCAGGTCGTGGCGTTGAAGTGATGGATGTGATGCAACACACATCTCTGTGCCAAATACCCACACTGTGTCTGTATGTCATCAATATGTCATAAGCGCACCATAACGTTCGCCGCAACCCGAAATAAGGGATTGATAAAGAGGAGATAAAATTGAAAGCAACTATTAAAACAATCGCTGCTCTCGCTGTATTGGCATATTCTGCTCCGGCTATAGCCGGTGGCGTGAGTGTTTATGACAATGGCGACAGCAAGCTCAAGCTGGGCGGCAAGATTTTTTCGGATGTTACATCCTTTAAATCAACTAACGGCGCAGGCGTAGTCACCAAGCGCACCAAAAGCGCACGTATTTCACGTGCATACCTGACAACAAAATATTATTTTAACAGCGACTGGATGATGCGCATCACGACAGATGTGAACCTTGATCCGGCGCTAACCAAGAAAAACAATAACATCTTCCTGAAGTATGCATACCTGGAAGGCAAGCTCTATGGCAAGGCGATCGTGTTGCGCGCGGGTCAGTCGCATACGCCGTGGATCGATCATGAAGAAGAACTCTGGGGTCACCGTTATGTCGAACCT
Source organism: uncultured Zetaproteobacteria bacterium (assembly GCA_913056285.1). Taxonomy (GTDB): domain Bacteria; phylum Pseudomonadota; class Zetaproteobacteria; order Mariprofundales; family Mariprofundaceae; genus Mariprofundus. Next base: position 928 of record CAJXNE010000115.1, read on the forward strand.
GTATTGATTGACACCAATCATTATGATGCATCTTCCGATCTGGGTCTGGGTCTGAAAGGCAGTCTGGCTGATGGCATGGCTAAATACTTCGTGACTTACACCAATGGCGCTGGTTATGACCATCCGGGTCGTATTGGCAACAGCATGGATGTCGATTCCCGTTTCGGCTTGTACCCGATCGAAGGGCTGACCCTGGATGTCCAGTATCGTAATGGCTACAGAGGCACCAAGACCTCGCCTACGCCGGGCCTGAATGGCACGGAAACGAAGTCCACGCTGACACAGGTGATGGCTACGTATGGCATGGAACATGATTACCGTGTTGGCGCCAACTATGCGATCAATAAGAAGACGCCTACTGGCGGGGTTGCCGTGAAAGAAAACGCATTCGCACTGTGGGGCTGGGCTAACATCACGAATGGTTTTGGTGTATTTGCTCGTTATGAAAACACCAAAGACGATCAACTGGCTGCATCTAAGAACAAAAAGACTCATTACGCCGGTGGTGTTGAATATTCACCAACCAAGCATGTGACGCTGGCGCTGGCTCTGGATCATACCAAGGCCACGCTGGGTGGTTTGAATAATGGTAAAACAGACCGTATCGGCCTGTGGACTCAAACGAAGTTCTAAAGCAATAGCAGGTCGGGGTAATCGCCCCGGCCTGCTTTTATGGTAACAATAAAACTAAGGAGATAAGCATGAAAAAGATGATTTTTGCTGCAGCAATGATTGCAGCCAGTGCCATGAGCACAGCACCCCTGGCTCAGGCCGCAGCTACCATTACCGGCGCGGGCGCAACATTCCCTTACCCTGTGTATTCACAGTGGGCGCATGACTACAATAAAGAAACTGGCGTGAAGCTGAACTATCAGTCCATCGGTTCCGGCGGCGGCATCAAGCAGATCAAGGCCAAAACCGTGGACTTCGGCGCATCCGATGCGCCACTGAAAGCTGCTGAACTGGATAAATTCGGTCTGATGCAGTTCCCGATGATCATGGGCGGCGTGGTGCCGGTTGTGCATATCAAAGGCATTAAAGCTGGTCAGTTGAAACTCTCTGCCAGCAACCTGGCTGATATCTACCTGGGTAAAATCACCAAGTGGAATGATGCCCGCATCACTGCTAACAACAAGGGTCTGAGGCTGCCGGCTCAGGATATTACCGTTGTTCACCGTTCTGACGGTTCCGGTACTACCTGGATCTTCACCAACTACCTGACCAAGATCAGCGCTGATTGGGCCAAGACACTGGGCAATGCCAAAGCTGTTGCATGGCCTGTCGGTCTCGGCGGCAAGGGCAACGAGGGCGTTGCTGCATTCGTCAGAAAGGTCAATGGTTCCATCGGTTATGTTGAGTATGCTTATGCGCTGCAGAACCACATGGCTTCTATCCTGTTGCAGAATCTGAACGGTACTTATGTGGCTCCGACTTCCGCAAACTTCCAGGCTGCTGCCGCTGGCGCTGACTGGAGCCATGCCAAGGGTTATTACATGGTACTGACCAATCAGCCGGGTGCAACTTCCTGGCCGATCACCGGTGCTTCTTTCATCCTGCTGTATAAGACTCAGGCCAAGCCTGCGCAGGCTAAAGAAGTGTTGAAGTTCTATAACTGGAGCTACAAGAACGGCGCCAAGGCAGCTGAAAAGCTGGATTATGTGCCAATGCCTGCAGCGGTTGCCGATATGGTTCGCGCTACATGGAAAAGTGTCCTGAAAGATAAGAACGGTCACGCTATCTGGAAGTAACACTGTTTTACACTGACCCTGCGTCTAGAGTCAGTGCGCTGTAAAAGGGCCGGGGGGTTTGAATCCCCCGGCCGTTCTTTGCGGAAGTTAAATACAGTTAGCAAACCGTTTATGACGAAGGCTTTGCTAACTGTGTTAAAAACAGTCGCGTGAGAAACCAATACGAATGATTGAATGCCATGGCGTAGCCGGTAGCTTGCGGTAAACATTGCGAGCGTACGCATTGGCGGAGGATTTTTCTTTAGCATGAAAACAGCACACAATAAAAAATGGGGCGATGTAATCTTTCGCGGCATTACACTCGCGTTTGCATTGGGTATTCTGGCGTTGTTTGCTGCGATTGTAGGCAATTTGTGGCATGAGTCGCTGCCATCCATCCATAAATTCGGTTTTTCATTTTTAACCAGTGATGCCTGGAATCCCGTCAAAGATGATTTCGGCGCCTATATTGCCATCGTCGGCACGTTGGTATCCACCCTGCTGGCCATGTTGATTGCCGTGCCGATCTCTATCGGCGTCGCCCTGTTTCTGGCTGAACTGGCGCCGGAATGGATGAAAGCGCCATTCGGCACCGCCATCGAATTGCTGGCCGCGATTCCCAGTATCGTTTACGGCATGTGGCGCCTGTTCGTGTTGGCGCCATTGATGTCCGATCATGTCCAACCGTGGCTGGCCGAACATTTCGGTTTTTTACCCTTCTTTACCGGCCCGGCTATGGGTATCGGCATGCTGACTGCCGGCCTGGTGCTGGCGCTGATGATTCTGCCCTTTATTGCATCGGTGACGCGTGATGTGTTTTTGATGGTGCCGCAGAATCTCAAGGAAGCTGCCTACGGCATGGGCTGTACCACCTGGGAGGTGGTGCGCGATATCATGATTCCCTATGGTAAAAAAGGTATCGCCGGCGCGGTATTCCTCGGCATGGGTCGGGCGCTGGGTGAAACCATGGCCATCACCTTTGTGATTGGTAATGCCTATCATCTGTCGTGGTCGCTATTTGCGCCCGGCACCTCCATCGCCTCGGCACTGGCCAACGAATTCACCGAAGCAGACAGCGATATTTATCTCTCATCGCTGGTTGAACTGGGGCTGGTGTTGTTCCTGATCACCTTCATCGTGCTGGGCATCGCGCAGCTATGGCTCAAACGCGGCAATCAGGGAGGCGGACGATGATCAGGCGGCAACGACGCATACTCGTCAATCGTATTATTCTCGGCCTGTCCGGCGCAGCTGCAACGCTCGGCCTGGTCATGCTGACATGGATTCTGGGCGATGTGGCGCTGCGCGGATTGCAGGCTGTCAACTGGACGTTTTTTACCGAACTGCCCACCCCGCCCGGCATGGAAGGCGGCGGGCTGGCCAACGCTATTGTCGGTACCCTGCTAATGACCGTTGCAGCCACCTGCATGTCGGTGCCATTTGGCGTGTTGGCCGGCACCTGGCTATCCGAATTCGGGCGTGATTCGAAGCTCGGTGGCGTGATTCGTTATTTCTCGGATATTATGGTTTCGGCGCCCTCGATTGTGATCGGCGTATTCGTTTATGTGGTGATGGTCAGGCCGATGGGGCATTTCTCCGGCTGGGCCGGCGCCGTATCGCTGGCGATTATTATGCTGCCTGTCGTATCTCGAACCACCGAGGAAATGCTGAAACTGGTGCCGCATGAACTGCGTGAAGCAGCCCTGGCGCTGGGCGCGCCATATTGGAAGATCATGCCGCAGGTGATTTATAAAGCCGCTGCCGCCGGCATGGCGACCGGCATTATGCTGGCCGTGGCGCGCGTGGCAGGTGAAACCGCACCGTTGTTATTTACCGCCATGAACAGCCCGTACTGGATGGAAAGCATGAACGAGCCGATGGCCAACCTCACCGTGGCCCTGTTCAATTATGCCATGAGTCCCTATGATGACTGGCAAACCAAGGCATGGGGCGCAGCCTTCCTGATTACGATGGCTGTCCTGTTCGCTACAATTCTGACCCGGCTTATATTGCACAAGAGGAGCTCACATTGACCACGGCTACTGCAACCCAATCCACCCCTTTCATCAATCCCATGGCGGCTGCCATCCCGGATGCTGACGAACAGAGCACGAGCATTGAAACCGGCGCAGCCAGTGCTGATGGTGAAATCAAACTCTCTGTGCGCAATCTGGATTTCTACTATGGCAACACGCAAGTGCTGTTCGGCAATACGCTGGAAATCGCTAAAAACCGGGTAACGGCGTTTATCGGCCCGTCCGGTTGCGGCAAGTCCACCCATATCCGCACCTACAATCGCATGTTCGACCTCTACAAGGGGCATCGGGCCGAAGGTGAAATCATCATGGACGGGGTGAATATTATCGACCCCAAGGTGCAAGGTTTATCGCTGCGCCATAAAATCGGCATGATCTTCCAGAAGCCGACGCCCTTTCCGATGACTGTTGCTGAAAATATCGCCTATGGCTTAAAGCTGCACACCAGCATGAACAAGAGCGATAGGGATGATGTGGTTGAAAAAGCCCTGCGTGGGGCGGCATTGTGGGAAGAAGTCAAAGATATGCTCAACAAGCCCGGCACGGCTCTATCCGGCGGCCAGCAGCAGCGTTTGTGCATTGCCCGCGCTCTGGCTGTTGAGCCGGAAGTGATTCTGATGGATGAGCCCTGTTCAGCTCTGGATCCGATTGCCACAGCCAAGATCGAAGAGCTGATTGATGAGCTGAAGAAGAAATTCACCATCGTGATCGTCACCCATAATATGCAACAGGCGGCACGCGTTTCTGATTCTACCGCCTTTTTCTATCTGGGCAAATTGATTGAATTCGGTGCAACCAATGAATTATTCACCAACCCGTCCAACCAGCAGACCGAGGACTACATTACCGGTCGCTTTGGTTAATATGAAACAAACAACGCGCCTGCATGGAGTATCTGATGAATGAACATACCGTAAAAAAGTTTGAAGATGAATTAAGCCTGCTCAAGGAACGCATCCTCCTGATGGGGGGGCTGGTTGAAAAAGCGCTGAATCGATCCATGAATTCACTGATCAAGCATGATACCAAACGCGCGCATAAAGTGATTGAGCGCGACAGCGCCATCAATGATCTGGAACTGGAAATTGATGAAATCACCCGCGTCATTCTGGCGCTGCGTCAGCCGGCGGCCAGCGATCTACGCTTTGTCATATCGGCCATTAAACTGGTCACCGATCTGGAACGCATCGGCGATCTGTCTGAAGGCATTGCCGAGAAAATGCTGGAAACAAGTGAACACCCGCTGGTGCAGGTGGAATCGCTTGAAACGCTTTCCGATATAGCCATGACACAACTCAAGCAAGTGCTTGATGCCTTCTCCAGCGAGAATTTGGAAGGAGCCATGCATTGTATCGAAAGTGATAAACAGGTTAATTCCCTGTATAAATCCATGCATCGTGAATTTTTAACCTATATGGTTGAAGATCCCCATCAGATTACCTCCGGCCTGATTGCACTGGGTATTGCGAAAAATCTGGAGCGCATTGGTGACCATACCGTGAATATGGCGCAAATGGTGGTGTATATGGTGAATGGTATGGATATTCGCCACATGGGTCGCAAAAAATCAGTGGCAGCCATCAGTGATTCACTGGATGAGCAGAATCAGGAAACCGCCGCTTAACTCAGCATAGCCGGGACCAAAAACCTTGGGCCACGACACACGAATGAGCAGAAGGGGTGAATTGTGAAATAAGAGAGGCTCCCCTGGGGGACGACAATAGCATCGGACAGATGCAGACGAGTTTTTCATTCGTGTCCATTCGTGTGTCGTGGCTTATTTTTTGACTTTTAGCAAGATGTTCCATGAATCTATATTTTATTTGTAAGACACTAATGCCAGCTTGCCCCGTGAAAGATTGATTGAAGGCGGTTACCATGCGCCGACTTTTGAGAT
>CAJXNE010000116.1 GCA_913056285.1 uncultured Zetaproteobacteria bacterium
CAAATATTTGGCGTCCCCAAGGGGATTCGAACCCCTGTTGCCGCCGTGAAAGGGCGGTGTCCTAGGCCGACTAGACGATGGGGACCTTTGGAACGCGGCGAAGATTAGCGAACACTTTAGCTTCGTCAATCAAAATATAAGGTTTTCAAGCCGAATGATTGAGCGCCGGATTTATAGAGGTATATTAACCTTCCATGCCACCCATCAACTCCGGCCATGCATCGCGGATATATTCATAACCTGACCAGAGCGTCAGGGCTGCGGCCAGCCACAACAAAGCCAATCCGACTTCATGCAGGGATATGCCAAAAACACTGACATGTAATAACAGAGACGAAATCGCGATCATTTGAATCGCTGTTTTCCATTTTGCAATCAGAGACACATGCACAATGGTGGCGCGTTGCGCCAACCATTCTCGCAGTGCGCCAATGGTAATTTCACGCCCGATAATAATGATGGCCAGCAGGGCAGGGGCCATATCGGCGGAAACAAGCAGCACTAACGCAGATGCCACCAGTAATTTATCGGCAACCGGGTCGAGAAAACGGCCAAATGGCGTTACTTCGTTACGAGAGCGCGCAAGATAGCCGTCGAACCAATCTGTAATCGCGGCAATAATAAATAATGTGCCGGATAACCAGTGTCCCAGATCGCCAGGAATAAGAAAGGTTCCCATAAATACAGGAATCAGCAGTACCCTTGCCATGGTTAGTTGATTTGAGATTGTCCAATTCATCGTGCGCCAAGTATTACTGTCGCAAAGATGCGGTAAAGGTTTATCTGAAAAACAGACAAGGCACTATTAATTGGCGACAATATGATCCGGTTTCCCGGCTGGCATGACATCCTGAATGTCACCAAAGACACTTTCATAACGTGTAATATTTTCCTGCAAGACAGCAATAATGCGTTTGACGTGGGAAGGGCTGACAACCACACGAGCATTCAGCACAGCGGCAGGATGCGTGGCTAAAATAAAATCCAGGAGAAACTCTTCCTGGGTATGGGTTACAAACAGCTGATTGGCATAGCGTCCGGCCTGAACTTCAGGCGGTACCTGGATTTGTAATTCTTGCTGTTGATCTGCCTGCATTTCTGTCTTTTCATCCATGAATGACTCCCTTAGCTTCCTGTTCCTTGGCTTTTTTGTACAGCAATTCCAATGCATCAATATCCATGTCAGAGAGCGATTGTTTAGCCCGAGTCGCCAAATCTTCCATTTTTCTGAATCGATGTGCAAATTTGCGATTGGTTCGCATCAAACACAGTTCTGCATCCAAATCCATTTTGCGAGCCAGGTTGGCCAGTGTAAACAAGATATCGCCAAATTCATCCTCCAATCGATCTTTATCGGAATGGTTGCGCACTTCAAATTCAAACTCAGCAAGTTCCTCATGCATTTTATCGATCACTGTTATCGCTTCAGTCCAATCGAAACCAACCCGGGATGCGCGTTGCTGCTGCTTCTGTGCGTATTTTAATGCCGGCAGCGGGGGAATGCCATCCATCAGGCTTTTTCTTTCTTCATGCTCTGCATCTTTCAGGCGATTCCATTGTTCATCAAGATTTCCCGTTTGTTGATTATCAAATACATGCGGGTGGCGGTAAATCATTTTTTCTATTAAAGCGTCAATTACATCAGCCAGATTAAATTGATCGGACTCTTCGGCAATGCGAGAGTAGAACAGAATCTGGATCAACAAATCGCCAAGTTCTGCCTTCAATGGCTGCCAGTCGCCAGTTGAATCGACCAAGTCAATAGCCTCAATCACTTCATGTACTTCTTCGAGCGTGTACCGGCGCAGAGATGAGATAGTCTGTTCACGATCCCAAGGACATTCTTTACGAAGAACATCCATTAGTGAATATAACTTATCGTAATAATTATCTTTATTATATATCCGTTCAGGCAAGACGACTCCTTTAGACTTTACATAATATCCATTATGCGACATTACGTGCTTCGCAAAATACCATCGATTAACAAGGCAAACGTAAAACTATAATACCCGACCTCTTATAACTACCGTATGCTGGAAGTAATTTATAAACAATTCGAAAAAATACGCATTAGGATGCTTACACAGTTATCGCAACAAAGAAATAGCAGCTTGCATATTCTGAGTATCGAGGCAAGTCTGCGCCAACTTTTGGAGGTTCTTGCCATGCAGTACTTTGATAAAAACAGGCCAATGCAAACACTATTGCCGTCTATGCAAGGCGTGTTGAGAAGTCCTAAGGATTTCTTCTCGCAACTGCCTCCGGCTGCTTTTCATGCTAATGCTATTTTTCTGGCCACGATAATTATCCTTGCAGCATCATTTATCGGAGTCCCTTTTCACAGCTTCTCAATGTTGTTTATGGTTCCGGTAAGCTATGGTTTAGGTCTCATTGGCCTTAAAGCTTGGTCATCGTATATAGGATGGGCTACCCGGTCATTTGGCAAAGCGAAATTAAGCAATGCAAATGCCTTTAATATTTCAGCCTATGCTTCCGTTCCACTGGTATTTTCTGCAGTACCCATCCTTGGTCTTATCTCCTGCTTATGGAGCCTTTATCTGATGTGGGTTGCATTGGTTAGTCGCTGCCATGTCAAATCCAGCACTGCAGCTATTATTATTGTCATACCTGCTATTCTTTTTGCGATCTCGGCTACCGAACTTGTAAGCTTTATATTTCAGTTGTTTCCGAAGTTAGGGCAACACTGATTTTAATAGCCTCGACTCCCTGTCGCTAGTCACTGGAATTTCAGTTCCAGCATCTTCCCACCTGTTTCATCGGCCATTTTCTGGAATGCATATTTGGTGTTACCGGTACTGGTTCCCAATGGCAACGTAAATACAGGCGCTGGAATTTCGTGATAGAGAACCCGGTCTGTCTGAGGCTCATCACCAATCAACAAATACGCTCCCGGCACAGCCGATGCAGTTGCAATATGATGAAATGCATGCCCTATTGTTTCATCGGTACCGACAAACGGGGCATCTACCATCAACTGGTCAAACATCTCAGCCATGCTGCCGGTATAAGTGCCTTCTTTACGATCTGCATACCAGGTTAACGCCGAAAGATGTTTGCCGGATCTGATCGCTATCAGGCGCAATACGGGAATCAGAAATGTGGTGACGCCGTGCATAGAGCCTGTCGCATCCACCACAATATGCAGATCCTTGCCCGGAATATTGCGCAAGCCTTTGATAAACATATCAAAATCCTTGCGGCCTTTCCCGGTTGCCATCTGGGCGCTGAGTAAAACCTTATCCACCTGCTGTTGCACATTCTCCCCGTCCATCAGCGATTGCAGATTGTCGAGTTGTTGTTGCGCATCGACGCTGGCCAGATTATTGATCTCCTGCTGCAATTTGCGATTGGCCTGTTCGGATTGAGCCAACTGCTCTTTCATTGTTGCCATTTCCTGTTCGCTGACCGGGTCTCTTCTGCTGCCCTGCAATTGGGCGTTAATCAGAATCAGGGCGAACAAAAAGATAAATGCCGCCAGCATCAGCAGCGCCATATCGGAAAAAATTTCGTACGGGCTTTCCAGCGGAAGATTGCGTTGACTGCGCATGTCCTAATCCCTGCGGCGGAATAAGCGGGTCAACAAGTTGGGGCGTATGCTTAAGGCATAGCGGGCATGACCCGCCGCCATTTTACGAATCGGATCATTATCGGCCAGTTGGCCAAGCTCAGTATGCATTTTGCTCGCTTCGTTACGCAACGACCCCATTTCCTCCCGGCTGGCTTGCAAGGCCAGATTCAGTAATTCCACCCGCGATTGCAGTTGCTGCACTGTGGCATCGAGCGCTCTGAAATCGCGTTCATCGCTGGGCTCCAGATCGGCGGATGCATGCACCACGCAAGTGCGCAGCATCAAATCCTGCAATCCGTTAATCGAAGCATCGGTAATCCATGAAAACACTCTGAGCAGCACCCCGCCCAGTACAGAACCAATCAGCGTGGTGTAAAATGCCACACCCATGCCGTTCATGGCGCTGCGCAAGCCCTCCACCAGCAACGTGTCATCCGTCCCGAGCGACCCCAGCGCGCCGTTTAGGCCGTTCATGGTGATTGTCATGCCAAGTACTGTGCCGATCAAGCCCAACGTAATCATCAAATTGCCCAGCAGGCCGGCAAACTGGCTGACCCGATGCTGGGCGGAAAATTCCACATCAATCAGGGCATCAACATCGGCGCGACCGTTACGCTCCACAATCACGTGCAGCGCATCGACAATATGATCGACAATATGACCGCCGCCGCGCTGCTGGATACCAGCCAGCCCCTTGCTCTCAATCAGGGATGCAATGCGGTAAGCGCGGAACCATTCGGTTGTGAGTTTCATCGCCTGCACGAAGCTGACCGCCACGCCCAGCACAAACATGCCGACGATCAGCCATGTGACCCGGGTCTGATCTTGTTGAATAAATTCCAGCACATTGGCCTTGCGGCTCATCATCGCAAATACGGTAATAGCGGAAATCGCCCAACCCATCCACAATGCAAAGGTTCTTAATGCACGCTGATCTGCAGCGTTCTGATATACATTCTTAGGCGTATCTTCCGCCATCATCCTTCTCCCTGTCCGATTTTTAGTCGATCACACACGCATCGCGCAAGCGCCCTGACTATACGCTATTGCTTGTGAGCAGCAATAAAAAAGGCCCGGACAGTTTCCTGCCGGACCTTTTATTTATATTTTCCCGTATTATTTGTGCGTGCGGCCTTTTTCGGCAATGCCTGCAAGCGCTATCGGCATGATAAGCCCCAAAACAACAAACAACAGAAATACAGGAATAAAAGTCTCCACGTGCATAATAAGCCTCCCTATAGATTCACTGCGGGCATCATATCGATGCCAAATAGGCATTGCAAGCTGTAAATATAAACCCAGCGCTCAGGCAGGAGAAAACACAAAGGGGTCGGAGTGAATATCCTGCATCGAGGCGCCAGCCAGAAATGCTTTCTGTTTCAGGGCATTTACAATTTGTGGATCGCCGCAGAGATATACACGATAACCTGTAAACGAGCCGAGAGCCTGCCCCGGTATGTCTACCACATTGCCTTGTTTACCACCTTCGGGCGAATCGCCATGTAGTACGCATGGCGTATATGAAAATTGTGAGAACTGTTCGGAAAGTTCACGTAATTCATCAATCAAATACAATCCGGCGGTAGCAAGGCTGGCATGAAACAGGTGGATGTCGCCACGGTGACCTTGCTCCAGAGCATCACGTAAAATCCCGTGTAGTGGAGCCAGACCTGTGCCAGCACCAATCAGCAACAACGTACGTTCTGGATCATCCGACAGATAAAAACAATCGCCGGACGGGCCAAAGAAGGATAACTCTTCCCCTGCTTCTACTACATCAAATAACCATGTGCTCATACGCCCTTCCGGCACACGTTTGATGTGCAACTCCAGAAATGGATCAGATGGAATGCTGGCCAGTGAATAACTGCGTGTCAGCTCATCACTCGGGCGGATAACATTGATAAACTGCCCTGCCCTATATGTAAATCCATCCGGGATCTCAAAACGCAAACGCACAATGGATTCATTCATCTGGTCTTTACTGATGAGTGTGGCGGAATATTTAGGTGAAACGCTCGCCAGACCAATTTCCAGATCCTCTTCCGGCTTACAAATACAGGCGAGAAAATAATTCTGGGCAGCCAGCGTATCCTTGAGACCCTGTTGCGAGGCCGCCGGAGGCTTGCCTTTGATCGCACGGGACAGGCAGGTCTGGCAAGCGCCTGATTTGCATGATGAGGGAAGTAGAACCCCGTGGCGCTCCAGTGATTCCAGCACGGTTTCATCTGATGCACAGAAATAGTCCTGACCTTCAAATCGTATCGTTGGCATGTTCTTCCTCCCTGATGAATAGCCGTTTGTACAAAAAAAGAAAGGGAGGCGCAAGCCCCCCTTTCAACTAAGCTGATGAAATAATTCAGCGATCGAGCACGTCGTCGCGGGTGCTGTCAGCAATGGCAATGACCTGTTGAATCAAATCATTGGCTACGCCCAGTTCGGCCAGTGTCGCGCGTATATGCATCAGGATGTGTTCAAAATGAGAGTCATTCAGGCCCATTTTTATCAAATGACGATGCCCTTCGCGCATGTCTTTGCCGGTATAGGAATGAGGACCGCCAAAAGCCATTGTTAAAAAGGCTTTTTGTTTGGCAGCCTGTTTTTCCATGTCCACGCCTTCAAAGAATGGAACGACATAGGCATCAGCAAGTACTCTGCGATAAAACACGTCAACAGCTGCATTCACAGCAGCCTCACCGCCCAATTGCGCATACAGGCTTTCATCTACCGTAGACGCAGTCGCATCCGGCTCTGCTGTGCGGCCTTTTTCAGCAATACCAGCCAGAATAATCGGCATCAGCAGACCGAGCGTGCCAAACAGGATAAATACGGGAATAAAAGTTTCTAAATGCATAATCGTTTACCTGTCCAGCACGTCGTCACGGGTGGACTCAGCCACACTGATGACCGTATCAATCAGATCCTGAGCCACGCCCAATTCCGCCAGTGTAGAACGCAGGTGACACAGAATATGTT
>CAJXNE010000117.1 GCA_913056285.1 uncultured Zetaproteobacteria bacterium
GATCGTTTTCTGAATGATATTGCCGTTACCGATATTCCGGGCGTAGGGCGCAACCGGGCGGCGCTGCTGTATAAATTCGATATCCGCACTGCATTGCAGTTCGCCAGACTCGATGATGGATTGATGCATCGTTTATTGGGTCGTCATGGTATGCAGTTGAAGTACGAATTATCGGGGCGCTCCGTACTGCCGCTGATATTAAAGCCGGAATTACCGAAAAGCGTGGCGCGAACCGCTTCGATGGGGCAAGCCAGTGGTGACCGGGATATGCTGATGGCGCATTTGAGTTGGCATGTGATGCGGCTGGTCTCTGAACTGGTAGCCAAGCACTTGCTGACCCGCCGTTTACACCTGTTTCTTACGCTCGCTTCATTTGAACGCTGTGGCATGGCATTGCCGCTGGAGATGCCGACCAATAGTTTAAAGCGGCTGATGGATGCCGTGAAATCGGGCTTGTCCCGATTGTTCAGGGCAGGACTTCACTATCGCGGTTGCGGCGTGATAGCGACTCATATCTGTCGCGAAACGACAACGACGAACGATCTGTTTGGATTAATGGTGGCCGATTCACGCCAGGCTGAACTCATGTTGACGGTGAATGCTATTAACAGGAAATACGGAAACCGGACGCTATCGCTGGCTTCTGTCAGTCGGATAAAACAGAAATCAGATCAGCCTCGTTTTCATTATCCGCTGCTAACGGCGCATTAACGCGCATGGATTTTTTCCACCCCGTGGTATGAAACATTACCACGGCATGAAAAAAATCATGCAAACGCGTTGTTTGTTTCATGTTAGAGTCATCAACGGTTGCATGTAAACATTTCGTTATTAGGTATTTATCATCCATATCCTCTAGCATATCGTTATCCGGGCAGTGGTAAATTCTATTCAGAGTCCACAGTTCATCAGCATATTCTTCGCTTTCAGTCGACTGGCAAAGCACAGGCGATATGCACAGCAAAAGGACTGTGATAACGATTTGCCATGATCGGGTGGATTGTTTCATGATTCCTCCGTTTGTATCATTGTGAGGCTGAGGAGGCTGTATCATACATATGTGGTTCAGATCACAGGAACGTGGTATCGATGGGCGTATTGATAGATATCACAGGCAGCGAACGACAAAGCCTGACTTGCAGGTGAATGTAATATAGACTACAAGTTGTATAGCGACGTAAGTCGCGTTGCGATACCCAACGCTTGAATAACAAAATGATAGAATCCGTCATTTTGTTATTCAAGCGTGCTTTTGGTGAAACGAAGGAGTTTGTATGGCGAAACAGAGTAGGAAATATCCGAAAAACACCGATGTAGCCATTGTAGCAGGCATTCGCACCCCGTTGGGCAAAGCATCCGGTGTGTTTGATCAGCTGGGTGCGGTGGAACTGGGGGCGCTAACGGTGCGCGAAGTGATGGCGCGTTCGCCCGTTGCCCGCGACGATATCGATCAGGTGATTATCGGTAATGTCATTCAGCCTTCCGATGCGGCCAATGTGGCGCGGGTGATTGCACTCACCGCAGGTATTCCACGCCGGGTTCCCGCTCATACCGTGCATCGCAATTGCGCATCAGGCATGCAGGCAGTGACCGATGCTGCCAGTTCTATTCAACTGGGCCGTGCCGATGTGGTGATCGCCGGCGGTGTCGAATCGATGACACATGCGCCGTTGTTGTTTCATGATCGTTTCCGCGCAGCGATGGCTAAATTACCGCGCGCCAGATCGTTGCAACAAAAAATCCCCGTACTCATGGAAATCGCCAAAGCGCCGTGGAAGCCACGTATTGCGCTGCTCGAAGGATTAACCGATCCGACTGTTAACCTCGGCATGGGGCAGACTGCGGAAGTGCTGGCGCGCGAGTTTGGCATATCGCGCCGCGAGCAGGATGAATTCTCGGTGCAGAGCCATCATCGCGCCGCAGCATCATGGGATGCGGGCTGGTTCGATGATGAGGTGATGCATGTTTTTGCGCCGCCGTCTTTTGCCGCAGTGCATCGCGACGAAGGCATTCGCGCCGGGCAAAGTGTGGAGGCGCTGGCCAAACTTAAGCCCGTATTTGATAAACCGCTCGGCACGGTTACCGCCGGCAACTCCTCCCAAATTACCGATGGGGCAGCCATGCTGATTCTGGCCAGCCGCGAAAAAGCCGAGGCGGAAGGCTGGCCGATCATGGGTTATTTGCACGACTGGGCCTATGCCGGATGCGATCCCGAGCGTATGGGCCTGGGGCCGGTGTATGCGACGCAGCGATTGGTCGCATCTGCGGGCGTACCTGTTTCCGATCTGGCCCGCATGGAAATCAATGAAGCATTCGCCGTACAGGTGCTGGCCTGCCTGAAAGCGATGAACTCCAATACTTTCGCCAAAAACAAACTGGGGCTAGATAAAGCCTTGGGGGTGCCGGATATAGATAAGCTGAACGTGCATGGCGGTGCGGTAGCTTTTGGTCATCCGGTCGGCATGACTGGGGCTCGGCTGGTGCTGACCCTGCTCAGGCAGTTGCGCGACGATACCGGCGGCGGTTTGGCGGTCGGGACGCTGTGCATTGGTGGCGGTCAGGGCGGTGCTGTACTGGTAGGGAGTGAACCATGCAAGTCGTAACACTTATTCGTGAAGAAAACATCGCCCGCCTGCATTTCGAACGGACTGATAAACCGGTCAATATCCTCGATGAAGATTGTATCACCCAACTCGAAACGCATCTGGATGCACTGGAGGCTGAACCGCCCAAAACACTGGTATTGGAGAGCGGCAATGCCGGTTGTTTTATTGCCGGTGCCGATCTGGATGCGATCGCATCGGTTACCGATGTGGCCGAAGCAACAAAACTGGCCGAACGCGGACAATCGTTGTGCCGGCGTATCGAAATATTGCCATCGGTATCGATTGCGCTGGTTCACGGGGCATGCATGGGCGGCGGTCTGGAAATGGCGCTGGCCTGTGATTATATCGTGGCAGTGGAAGATAAACGCACACAATTGGCATTGCCGGAAATCAAGATCGGCATCCATCCCGGCTTTGGAGGATGCGTGCGGCTGCCTAAACGGGTTGGTTGGATGCAGGCGGTGGAAATGATCCTTAGCGGTCGCGCTGTTGATGCCAAGCGCGCCAGACGTATCGGTTTGGCTGCATTAAGCCCCAAGTCGGAGCAGACGGAGGATGCGGTCACCTACCTGGCTAAAAAAGGTAAGGTGACTGATCGAAAATTTAACCCGTGGTGGTTGAAACTGTGGCCGGCCCGTGTGCTGTTTTTTCAGCAGGTTGAGAAAAAAACCTATGCGCGGTTAAAACATATCGATGTTAAAATAGCCTATCCGGCTATTCCTGCTGTCATTGCCTTATTCAAAGAAATCATCCGCATGCCCGATGGACTCGCCCTGGCGCGTGAAGCCGAATCATTGGGCCGCATGGCGGTGACGCCGACTTGCAAGAATCTGATTCGCGTTTTTCATCTGGGCGATGCGCTGAAAAAACAGGATGCGGCCAAACGCGGACGCGATGTGGTGCGTGGGTTCCATAAAACAGCGGTCTATGGCGCTGGTGTCATGGGCGGCGGTATTGCCTGGGTGGCCTCGAAAACGATGAATGTGGATCTGCATGAAGTCGCAGCAGAACCGCTGGCGCGCGGCATGAAAGGGATGGGTCATTTGGCTACACGTCGCGGGCGCACAGATCAAAAACGTTTAAACCGAATCAGACCGGTGCTGGATACGAGCGGCCTGAATGGAAGCGATGTGGTGATTGAGGCGGTGCTGGAAGATATCAGCATCAAACGGAAATTGTGGATCGAGGTCGGCAAACATGTGTCGAAAGATGCGCTCTTGTTGTCCAATACATCGTCGCTATCGATTTCCGATATGCAGTATCGACGCGCCAATGCCGGACGCATTGCCGGTCTGCACTTCTTTAATCCGGCGCCAAAAATGCCGTTGGTAGAGGTCATTGCCGGTGAAAAAACGACATCGGAAACGCTGGATAAAACCTGTGCGCTGGCGGCATCCTGGGGCAAGTTCCCCATTATTGTAGCTGATCGTCCCGGCTTCCTGATCAATCGCTGTCTGATGCCCTATATGGTCGCGGCGCTGAAATTGCTGGAGGCCGGGCAGAAGCCGGAACATGTCGATGGCGCGCTGAAACGCTTCGGCATGCCGATGGGCGCGATTGAACTGGCCGACCGGGTCGGGCTGGATATCTGCCACCATGTGGGAGCGCATTTGTCCGAAGCATTCGAGCATCAGCAAGCCATGCCTGAATGGTTTGATCGCATGGTGGCGGATGGGCTGCTGGGCGTGAAATCAGGCAAGGGGTTTTTTGTCTATGAAAAGGGCAAGCAGGGGGACTTAAATCTCGATCTGGCTCGCTATCTGCCGGGCGTTGTCGGCAAGGAAAAAGAATTTGATGCAGATATGAGTGCATCAAAAACCGGGGTGATGGCGGCTACGGAAATCGAAGAAGCCTGCCTGATTCCAATGCTGGTGGAGGCATTGAACTGCCTGCATGAAGCCGTGGTCAACGATGCTGAGCAAATGGATGCCGCCTTTATCTATGGTATCGGCTTTCCACCATTCCGGGGCGGTTTGCTACGACATTTCGCCTCGTATGACACCGCATCATTAAGACAAAAAATTGAAGCACAGGGACTCGCTGCGCCGGAAAATATGGAAGTGCTGCATGCCTTTCAATAAACATGCGTGTATTGGCCTGAAACAGGCGGAATCGGCCTCATGTTTGTCCGATTTACTGCTGGCCTCACCACCGGATTTATTGGACAAGCCGATGCTGCGATTCAGGAAAGATGACGGACGCTGGCAATCATGGTCGCGCATTCATGTGCAGCAGGCGGTGCTTCGGGTAGCGGCATGGCTGGAGTCGATGGGGATCAAGCCGGGCGACAGGGTTGGCATTCTGGGGCACAACTCACCGGAATGGTTTATTGCCGATTTTGCCATATTGCGATTGGGTGCAGTGACAGTGCCGGCGTATTTCACTGATCCGTCCGAAGCGGTGCGGTATGTATTCGATGATGCTGAAGTATCGGTCGTGTTTGTCGAAGAAGGCGAACAGCAGGATAAGCTGGCCGGAATTGAGAAACCGTTCATCGCCTTTCACGGGGAAACAGAAAGCATCGCTGCAATTGCACTGGACGATGGCTGGGATAACAGGCTGGAAGCCTCGTGCCCGGAACGCGATCAACTGGCGACGCTAATTTATACCTCCGGCACCACAGGCCATCCCAAAGGTGTGATGTTGACGCATGGCAACCTGCTTGCCGATGTGGCAGCGGGTATCGGTGGCGTACCGGTATTCCCCGCCGATCTGTTTCTTTCATTTCTGCCGGCTTCGCATGCGTTTGAACGCACCGTCGGGCACTTCTTACCCACAGCCTGCGGTTCGGAAATCGCTTATGCGGAAGCTGTGACAACGTTGCTGCGGGATATGCCGGAAGTGAAGCCGACCATCATGATTTCGGTGCCGCGCTTGTATGAAAAAATCTATGCCGGCGTGCAGGCTAAACTGGCGGCGGGGCCGGGCATCAAACGCAAGTTATTCAATCTGGCTCAAAAAATCGGTATGGAGCGCTTTGAACTGCGTCAGCATGGTCGTCATGTCGCAGGACTGAAAGCCGTGGTATGGGGGCTGCTCGATAAAGTAGTCAATGCCAAACTGCGTGAAAAAATGGGCGGCAATATTCGCAGCTTTATCTCCGGTGGTGCGGCGCTGCACCCGGATATCGCCCGCTTTCTGTTAGCCGCCGATATCATGGTACTGCCCGGTTACGGACTGACTGAAACGGCTCCTGTATTATCGGTGAATCGTGCAGGAGCGATCAAACCGGCCAGCGTCGGCCCGGCCCTGCCCGGCGTGGAAGTCAAGGTACTCGATGATGGCGAGTTATTGGTCAGAGGGCCAATGTTGATGCAAGGCTATTGGCGCAAACCAGAGGCTACTGCCGAGGTGATTGATACGGATGGCTGGCTGCATACCGGCGATATCATCGAAATGGATGACGAGGATTATATTACCATTGTGGATCGCAAAAAAGAAATCATGGTGCTGTCCAATGGCGAAAATGTGTCTCCGGCTGTGATTGAACAGCATTTGAATCAGGATCCGTGTTTTCTGCAAAGTATGGTGATTGCGGATAATCGCCCGTATGTGGCTGCATTGGTGGTGCCTGATGAAGATGCCATGGCAAAAGTTTGGCAGCAGGAGAAACGCCACCCCCTGCCCGCTGACTGGCGTGATAACAGCGACGTTGCGTCATGGGTGCTGAATCGTATTCATGACGATGAGCACGATCTGCCCAGTTATATGCAGGTAAAGCGGTTTGCCATGCTGGATGCTGAATGGACACAGGACGATGGGTTTTTGACACCCACATTGAAGTTGAAGCGGCGCAAGATTGTTGAAGTCAACGAAGCGCTCATTGAAACCCTGTATCCGGGTGATAATGGATAATTATCCATTATCGCCCGTCAATTACCATTGGATAGGCAGGCGAGCCTATAAGCC
>CAJXNE010000118.1 GCA_913056285.1 uncultured Zetaproteobacteria bacterium
CCAGTCCGGTTGAACCGATGCCACCGCTGCGTCAAGCGCCTGCATTACATCTCCGTGAATGACGGACAACCTATCATTTTTCTGGGCTACGCGTTGCCAGTGTTCGGCAAAACGGTCATCCATTTCTATCACAGCCAGCTTGCCAACCCGCTCTAATAATGTTTCGGTAATCGCCCCTGGCCCCGGCCCAATCTCGATGGCCGTCGCTCCGGTCGGAATCGTTTGTACGATGCGACAAATGGCATTGTGATCGCGCAAGAAATGCTGGCCAAGAGACTTTTTGGCGCGGCGGGATTGGTTATTCTTCATCGGCCAATCGTAGCGGAATATGCAACGATACATAGCATTTCTGATTAAGCCTTGCCTTATAAGGCATTATTTCTAGAATCCGCAAACTTTTTTTAGCCGTTGGTGATGAAAAGAAATATTCGGGAGGTCTGGCATGGGTAATGATAAACGTCGTTTGATTGCAGGGAACTGGAAAATGAATGGTTTGTTGCAGGATGCAATCGAGTTCATGGATGCCTTCGGCGGCAACCCGGCTCCTGATCATGTTGAAGTGGGGCTTATGCCGCCATTTACCCTGCTGCACTCCATGTCCGAACGGCTGGCGAAAATGGGCGTAACGCTTGGCGCTCAGAATGTGTACAACGAAGACAAGGGCGCATTCACCGGTTCCATTTGTCCGATGATGCTACGTGATGCGGATTGCCATTATGTGATTCTCGGCCATTCCGAACGCCGCAGTATTATCGGTGAGAGCAATGCCAAAATTCGTTCCAAAATGAATGCAACATGGTTGCATGGCATGGAGCCTATCCTGTGTATCGGCGAAACGCTGGAGCAACGTGAAAAGGGCATTACCAATGCCGTGCTGGCTGAACAACTGGCGATCCTCAAAGGCGCACCAAAAGATAAACCACTGACTGTAGCCTATGAACCGGTCTGGGCGATTGGTACGGGCGTAACGGCTTCCGCGCAACAGGTCACGGAAACCCATGCCTTTGTTCATGAAGAACTGACAAAACTCGGACATGACTGCCGTGTCTTGTATGGCGGCAGCGTTAATCCGGGCAATGCGGCTGAATTGATGGCCTGCCCGGGCGTGGAAGGCGCGCTGGTTGGCGGCGCAAGCCTGAAAGCTGAATCATTTATGGAAATTGTAAAAGCCACTGCTCTGGTAGTGAGCTAAGGAGATAAACTGGAATGACAACTGTATTAATTATCGTACACGTGCTGGTAGCAATCCTGCTGATTGGCGTCGTGTTGATTCAGCGAGGTCAGGGTGCAGACATGGGCGCATCTTTTGGCGGCGGCGGCGCACAAACACTGTTTGGAAGCCGTGGTTCCGGCTCATTCCTGGGTAAACTGACCGGTGGTCTGGCGGCCACATTTATGATGACCAGCCTGACGCTGGCCTTCTTTTCCCAGCAGCAAACCGGCTCGGTAGTGGAACGCTCAATTGCCGGACAGACAGCTCCTGCACAGTCCGCACCGGCTACGCCTGCAAAGGGCGGTAGCTTTGATCCATCCAAACTCAAGCTCGACGACACATCGGCTCCGGCCACAGACAGTCTGCCCGGCGCAGAATAACGATTCAAACTATCTGTTTAGGATAGTTTTAACTTCTTGCTAAAAAAGAGGAAAGTGATTTTATATCGCTTCCCTCTTTTGCGTTAACCCTATTATTCCATTACGCTGTTTGCATGCTTGATGTGCTATGCGTGGGACACGCCTCATACGATATCGCCATGGCCGTACCGCATCATCCGGGCACGAATGAAAAAATGGTGGCCGATTCGATGCAGCTTTCTGGTGGCGGCCCGGCAGCCAATGCTGCGGTGTGCGTAACGCGGCTGGGCGGCAAGTCCGGTTTCTGTGGTTATCTGAGCCATGATCTGTTTGGCGAATCGCATCTGGTCGAATTAGCACGCGAGGGCGTAGACACATCGCTGATCGTACGCGGCGACTACCCCTCTCCGGTCTCCCAGATACTGGCCAAGCCCGATGGCAATCGTTCTGTGGTGAATTTCAAGGCGGATAGCCCGTTCCTTGCTGCTGATGCCATCTCAATGTCCAAATCGCCAACAGTCATCCTGTTTGATGGCCACGAACCGCTGATTTCCGAACGCCTGTGCCATTGGGCGAAAAACCACGGCGTCATTACCATACTTGATGCCGGTTCTTTGCATCAGGGAACTCGGCATTTGGCAGGTGAAGTGGATTATCTGATCGCTTCTGAGAAATTCGCTCGACAATTTAGCGGCACGGATGATTTGCAAAGCGCGTTGCAGCTGATGACAGAAAAATCCGCTTGCGCAGTCATCACAAGCGGAGAAAACGGTTTAATCTGGAGCAGGCGCGGCGTGAATGGCAACATGGATGCATTCATCGTAAATACAATCGATACCACCGGTGCCGGCGATGCATTTCATGGCGCATTTGCGTTCGGTTTGTCGCAGGAGATGGCATGGGAACCACTGTTACGTTATGCATCTGCCGCCGGTGCGCTAACATGCACATCACTCGGCGCTCGGGCTGCGCTTCCCAATGCCCATCAGGTTGAGCAGCTTCTTAGCACAACATAAGCATCATTCCCAATCTGGCGCGATTTGGGCTATCATTGTCAGCATGAAAGAAAAAATACTGGCGATCATTTTCGGATTCATCATGGTTGCAGCAATTAATACCAACGGAGGGGAATCGATAAAGATGCATATCACATCACCTGCTTTTGCTGAACATGAATCCATTCCGGAAAAATATACCTGCGAAGGGCGTGATATCTCACCACCGTTGACCTTCAGCGGAATTCCCGAAGCAGCCGAATCACTGATTCTGATCGTCGATGATCCGGATGCGCCCGACCCGGATGCTCCGAAAATGACATGGGTTCACTGGTTATTGTTCAATTTGCCATCACACATAAAAGGGCTTGATGAAGATGTTCAGATATTTCGAGACGGTACGGATACCGGTCTGAATGACTGGAAACGCCGCGATTACGGCGGGCCGTGTCCACCAATTGGCCGTCATCGCTATTTTTTTAAACTGTATGCACTGGATACGCGATTGACGGGACTAAACGCCCCGGATAAAGAAACCCTGCTGCATGCGATGCAAGGCCATGTGCTCGAACAAGCAGAATTGATCGGCACGTATTCGAAGCAGCGTTAATGATTCCACTTAACTTGCATGCGGCAGGAGGTAGCTGTGAATAAAATACTGATCAGTGCATGCCTGCTGGGTGAAAATGTCCGCTATGATGGCAGCAATAGCCGTGTGGCGTCTGACTTCCTGTTACAATGGCAACAGGAAGGGCGGATTTTATCGACCTGCCCGGAAATGGCCGGCGGCTTACCAGTACCCCGGATCCCTGCCGAAATCGACATGGGCAATGCAGAAGCGGTACTGCAGGGAAAATCTGCCATTCTGCGCAAAGATGGTGGCGATGTGACTGATGCCTATTTGAACGGGGCTGAAAAAACGCTGGCGCTGTGCATGCAGCACAATATTCGCGTTGCCATTTTGAAAGAGGGCAGTCCCTCCTGCGGCGTGGTTTGTGTGAATGACGGCAGCTTTTCCGGCCACAAAATCGAAGGGCAAGGCGTAACTGCACGTTTGTTAAGTCGCCACGGTATTTCCGTGTTCAGCGAAGGCCAGATTAGCCAGGCTGCATCCCGACTTTCTGAACTCGAGACGAGCTATGGCTAACCGAAGCATCGGCCTGAATGCTGATTTATATCATTATCTTCTCACCTATGGTTTGAGAGAACCGGAAATATTACAACAGCTACGTATAGCAACTGAAGAAGAGGAGTTGTCGGTGATGCGCTCCGCCCCCGAGCAAGGCCAGTTTATGGCCTTGTTGCTGCGCCTGATGGGCGCGAAGCGGGTGCTGGAAATTGGCACTTATACCGGTTATGCCACATTATGGATGGCGCTGGCCTTGCCCGATCATGGCAGGATTATAAGTTGCGATGTATCGGAACAATGGACGACAGTAGGACAATCTCATTGGGCCGCCGCTGGCGTGGCGGATAAAATTGATTTGTATTTACAGCCGGCGCTGGAAACCTTGCAGACATTGCTGAACAAGGGGGAATATGAAACCTTTGATTTTGCTTTTATCGATGCCGATAAAATTAACTATCCGGCTTATTTCGAGGCCTGCCTGAAACTGCTTCGGCCAGGCGGCCTGATTGTAGTGGATAATGTACTCTGGGACGGCAGCGTCATTGATGCTGATAACCATGAAGAGAGCACCGAGGCGATTCGAGCATTCAATCAACAGCTCAGGACAGATACCCGTATCGAACTGAATATGCTGCCGATAGCAGACGGTATTACGCTAGCCATGAAATGCTAATGGCAGGGTAATTTCTGCGCACTCCGGGTGGCAATTCAACCTTTCAAAGCACCCACGCCTGCAGCATATTCCAGTTTTCCCGTTCAGGAGGCCTACCATGATACAACCGCACACATCAGCAATATGCAAAACAGCACTGGCAGGCGCACTCGCCGCCATGCTCCTGTTCTCAACTTCTGCTATGGCCGCAGACAATCAGCAGGATAATTTCGATGCCAATCATGATGGCCAGATCACGTTTGAAGAAGTGATGAAGAAAGTGGAGAAATCAGCCCGTAAAACCTTCGATGCAATGGATCGCAACAAAGATGGCGTACTCTCCGATAAAGATTTCGGTGATGTGCACGATGGCATGCAAAAACTGCAAGACTGGCTGCATGACCTTCTCAAACCCTTTATCAAGGATGATGAATCCGGCCCGATGGCGGTATAATCCACTGCTCACAACGTTTGCAAGTGGCCTACCATTACCGTGATTTGCCTCACGGCCTTCGTGTCAATTTTACGAAGTCTGCCTGCCACAGGAGTTGAAATGGCTAATTTCCAAACGCATATCACTGTCGCTGTTGTCGGATCAACCGCTGCTACCGCACTTTGCGCGCAAGCAGGGCTGATCGATCATACACAAGTGCTACCGCTCATCGCACTCGGCACGCTGGCCGGCATCCTGCCCGATATCGATTCGGATCACTCCGTACCCACACGGCTGATATTTAATGTACTCAGTTTTGCCGTTGCAGTCGCCACACTGTTCACGTTACTGGGTCAGATGCCCATCATTCCCCTGCTTGGCGTTGCACTGCTTTGCGCCTTGTTTGTACGCTATATCGCCTACTCCCTGTTTGCAGGCATCACCGAGCATCGCGGCCTGTTTCATTCACTTCCGGCTGCTCTGCTGTTTGGCTTGAGCACCGTCTCCATCGGCATCCATGTATTGGGCTGGTCGCTGTCGTTCGCATGGTTATCAGCAGCTTTTGTCAGCGGAGGTTATCTGCTGCACCTGTCGTTGGACGAAATATACAGCGTGAATTTTATGGGTAGTACGCTCAAAAAGTCATTTGGCAGCGCATTGACTGTATTTAACCGGTCATCGTGGCTGTCGTATCTGATACTGTATACCGCAGTCGGTCTCGGCTTTTATCTTCTGCCTGCGCCTAAAGGCTGGATCAGCCTTTAGCGCCAATCCTGAAATATCCGCTGCTTATGCAGAATATCATCTTTCAACCCATCAATATCATGATCAGATCAGTTACTTCGGGAGCATAGAGTAGCTGCGTAAATTCACGGTTTAAAACGCTCCAGTTTTAGCATCCTCAAAAAACGGTAGTGCTTTTCATTGCCAGATAGCAGGGGGATGCCATGTTCAATAGCAGTTGCGGCAATCATAGCATCGGCCATTAGCATTTGATGGCTTAATCGCCACTCCTCCATCAAAAACAGAGCCCGGTGGCTAATCACATCATTTACAGCTAATACATCAAAACCAAGTTGCTCCAGAAATCTGTGTAGCGCCGCCTGCTCCTGTTTGTTACGCAAGCCCTGCACCAATTCCATCTGGGTGATAATTGAGATAGACGGGGCTTCAACATGGTGTATTGCAGCACGCGCCTTTTGATTGCCCCGCATATGCCAGATAATCACATCCGTATCGATCAGGATACGGTTATGCATTAAAACTGGCGACCTTGCCGCATGCCTCGCACATGGGCGTTCACATCCATAATATCAACATCAGACCAGATGCCGAAGAGATCATCCTGCTCAGGTTTTGAACGCAGTTCAATCCGTGTTAGCCGTGCAACGGGCTTACCTCGCATACTGATATCCAGCGTTTGTCCGCGTGATGCACGATCCAGATATTCGCTTAAATGTTGTCGCAACTCTTTCGCATTAACCTGCATGACAGCCTCTTGTTGAACTATAGAGTTAAACCATGATGCGAGAACAGGGATGCGTCAAGATTTATCGCGGGAACGAACCCGTACGCGTTAATCTGACACACACGACTCAAAATTGATGACTTCGTAAAAAGTCATCATCGCGCCCATGGACGGGCGCGCAAATCAAT
>CAJXNE010000119.1 GCA_913056285.1 uncultured Zetaproteobacteria bacterium
ATTGATTTGCGCGCCCGTCCATGGGCGCTCTGATGACTTCTTACGAAGTCATCAGTCTTAAGCAATATTGAAAAAGACGCTATATTGAAAAAGACTCCCCGCATCCGCAGGCGCCTTTTTGGTTCGGATTGTTGTAGACGAATGCCGAAGAGAGCGCATCTTTCTGGAAATCCAGATGCAAACCGTTTAACGCTGTCTTGTAAGATTCCGCATCCACATACAAATCAAAATCGTCAAAGGATTTTACCAGATCGCTGCGCTGCGCTTGATCTACCGTTTCCATCACATATTCCAGCCCGGAGCAACCAGCTGGCCGTACAGCAAGGCGCAGGCCGCTTTTTTGCTCTGCGGCCAATATGTATTTAACCCGGGCAATCGCTGCTGCTGTTAATTCTATGTTTATATCTACCATGATCAGTTACCTTTTTGTATTGAAACTATTAATGATGACTTCTGACGAAGTCATCATAGCGCCCACGGACGGACTTTTTACAAGGGGATCATTTATACTGCAAGCCCGGCCATGCCTTTAAGGCGGTTGCGGCTTTTGACCAGTGCCGCGACCAGGGCATCGCCATCTTCCATCGTGTTGCCCGGCCCGAAACTGACGCGAATGGAACTGCGCGCCAGTGATTCATTCAACCCCATCGCCAATAGTACATGCGATGGATCGCGTTTGCCCGAGGAACATGCAGAACCCGATGCCACGGCAAAACCGGCCAGATCCAGTTGCATCAGCAGTGTTTCACCATCCATGCCCGGTAACAGGAATAAGCTGGTATTGGCGGTACGCTGCGCCTGTTCTGACATAATACGAACTTCCGGAATGGCTATTTTGAGTTGTTTTTCAAAATGATCCCTAACTGGTGCAAAGGCGCCGAAATCAATTTGTCCAAGGGCAGCGGCAAAACCCGCAATGCCAGGCACATTCTCCGTGCCTGAACGTCGTCCACGCTCCTGTCCGCCTCCCGGCGCCAGCTCAACGGCTTTCATGCCGCGACGCACGATCAATGCGCCTACGCCTTTGGGACCGCCAATCTTGTGGGCCGATAAACTCATGAAATCGACATCCATCTGCAGGAAATGAAGCGCTACCTTGCCAAGCCCCTGCACCGCATCGATCAGCATCGGTATACCATGCGAGCGACAATATTCAGCGACCTGTTTAACCGGTTGAATAGCGCCGCTCTCATTATTAACCAGCATCATGCAGACCATGCGCGTTTCGTCGTTGATAGCTGCAATCACCTGTCCGCTTGTGACGACGCCGTTGGTATCCGGGCGCACGCGCTGGGTTTCAAAGCCGTGATCAGCAAACTGCTCTAATGGTTTTAAGACAGCCGGATGCTCAATCGCAGTGCATACAACGCGTCCGGGATCGCACGACGAAAGTACGCTGTGAATGGCAATATTATTGGATTCAGTGCCGCCGGAAGTGAATACCACGCTGCCGGATTCGCAACCGACATATGCGGCTAACTGATCGCGTGCATCATCGACGATGCGGCGTGCAGCACGCCCGGCCCAGTGCAGGCTGGAGGGGTTGCCAGCGGCCGTAGAAGCCGCCTGCATGACTGCATCAAGCGCAGCCTGTACAGGCGGGCAAGTGGCATTACAGTCAAGATACCGCTTCAATGTTCACGGTACCTTCTGGCAGTTGGTTCGAGGGCATATAATTTTCAATATCTCCGAGTTCAATATGATCCAGTTCGGCATCTTTGGCGCAGACCTGTTCAAGATTGACGGCATCGAGAAAACGGTAAATATGCAGACCCAGCGATTCCCATAATTGATGGGTATCGCAGCGGTTGCCTTTGTGACAGCCACGTACGCCGTTTTCGCACATGGTGGTTCGAACCGGTTCATTCACAGCCCGGATGATGGCAGCGACAGAAATATCCCTGGCTTCTCTAGCCAGCAAATAACCGCCGCCGGGGCCGCGTACAGAGCGAACCAGGCCGTTCTCGCGCAAGCAACGGAACAACTGTTCCAGATAAGACAGGGAAATAAACTGGCGCTCAGAAATCGCTGCCAGCGTTACCGGTCCTTTCTGCTGTTTGTTCAAATCCACCATCGCCGAAACGGCATATCGTCCCTTACTTGTTAATCGCATGTGACCTCCATTGGGCTTACAATAACCATCTATAAGGGTCGGATATTATAAAGCAGACTAATTTAGTCAAGTATAATTTATTGGGTAGGGGTAAACCTTGTGTTTGCCCTTTATGCGAGGGCGAACACAAGGTTCGCCCCTACAGGGTAGAGCGAAGCGGCATGCGGCAATCGTCTTATCGATCAATCCCCATCAATTCCATCAAATGCCGCCGCCAAGGAAGCGTTCCAGTTTTTCCTGTTCGCTTAAACGGTCTTTTTCCAGCTTGTCGCTGGTTTTAGCCGGTTTGCCTTCCATGCCGGGATGAAAGGCGTCGACGCGCGCATTCACATCATCGATCATCTTCAGTACATGACCAAGCGCTTCAGCGACAGGGTTGGCCAGCAGATGGTGATCCAGGTTGATTTTACCGTCTTCAATCAGCGATTCGGTGGTCGCTACCACGGTGCCGGGAATGCCGACCACGGTGGAGTGGGACGGTACATCCTTGAACACGACCGAATTGGCGCCGATTCGCGACTGCTCACCAATCGTGATTGCGCCGAGCACTTTGGCGCCGGCGCCGACAATCACACCGTCCTGCAAGGTCGGGTGGCGTTTGATCTTTTCCCATGTCGTGCCGCCGAGGGTGACACCGTGGTAGAGGGTGACATCATCGCCGATTTCGGTGGTCTCACCAATGACAATGCCCATGCCGTGATCAATAAAGAAGTGTTTGCCAATCGTCGCACCGGGGTGAATTTCAATGCCGGTCAACCAGCGGCCAGTATGTGAAATAAAGCGAGCGAGCCACAGTAGTCCGGCATTCCAGCATCTGTGCGCCAGGCGATGCATCCAGATGGCATGCAGACCGGGATAGCAGGTCAGCGCCTCCCATGCAGTGCGGGTGGCCGGGTCGCGGTCAAAGGCGGTACGAATATCTTCTCGAATGGTTTTGAACATCATGCGCGAATTCTATCAGAAATTTTATCCAGCGCCTGCTCGGGTGCAGCAATACTCCACAGGCCGGGTTGCGATAGTCGTATTTCACACCAGTCTTTGAGCATCGCCACATCCACTTCAGCAATGCGTTCCAGCCATTGTAGTGGCGATAACAGCGCCACTTCATCCTGTCTGCCGCCCAGATAGAGCATCTGTCCCTCAACCGAATCCAGCCCCATGCGGAACTGCACTTCCAGCTGCCGCTTACAGCGCTCGATTTCTTCGACAGAAATACTTTCGGAAAAATGCTCCAGCACATCACGTATCACGGTTACACAATCGGCGGCGCGTTCAGGATCCATGCCGCAGTTCATACTCCAGATGCCGGCATCGCTTAGCATGCTCAAATGCGAACCGACGCTATAGGCCAGGCCGCGCTTCTCGCGTATTTCGCGAAACAGCCGTGAACTCATGCCGCCGCCCAGAATCTGATTGCTTAACCATGCTTGTGGACGTTCATCCGAATTAGCCGTAATGCCGTCAAAAGAAACGATCATCTGCGCCTGTTCATCAGCGCGAGGCAGCGCCTGAATACCGTTTGTAAAACCAGTTGGCGGTTGTCTGATGGTGTTGTACGCGCTATCAGGTTGCCAGTCTAAAGCAGCAACGGCTTCGACCAGTTGGTTATGATCGATATGGCCTGCTGCGCTAAGCAATAGCCGTCCAGCGCTATAATGTTGTTGCAAATAGGTTCTGAGGTTATGCACCGAAAAGCGGTTTAAAGTATCGTGCCTGCCCAATACCGGACGGCCTAGTGCGTGATCAGGAAACAGCGCTTCGACATGCTGATCCATCACCCATTCTTCCGGCGTATCTTCAACCATGGCCATTTCGGAAAAAATCACCCCGCGTTCACGCTGCCATTCTTCTTCAGGCAGAGCAGGCTCGCGCACCATGGATGTCAAAAGACTTAATGCTTCACGCCAGTGTTCATGCAATACATGCAAGTGGAAGCAGGTGCGTTCGCGCGAGGTGAATGCATTGGCGTTGCCACCTAACGCATCAAGTTTTTCAGCCAACCGGTGCACATCCATCTGTTTTGTGCCCTTGAACAGCATGTGCTCAAGCGCATGGGTGATGCCGGCCTGCGTGTCCGATTCATCACGACTGCCAACATCCACAAAGATGCCAAGCGCCACACTTTGCGCCGTTGGCATGGCATGGGTGATGACCAGCGGGCCATTGGCAATTTGTGTTTCCTGATAAAACGGTTGTTCAGCAGGCATCAGTTTCCCCAACGTAAAGAGGCGGGCATGTGCCCGCCTCCTCAGGTTTTTCCCATAGATGAAGCATCAGCCCTCGGATTTCTCTTCGAGTAACGCTTTCATGGACAGGCGGATGCGGCCATTGCGGTCTACGTCGAGCACTTTAACGCGCACTTCCTGACCTTCCTTCAGTTCATCAGCCACTTTTTCAACGCGGTGGTTGGCAATCTGGGAAATGTGAACCAGACCGTCAGTACCGCCAACGACGCGCACGAATGCACCGAAGTCCATCAGCTTGACTACTTTACCGTTATAGATCGCGCCGACTTCAACCTCAGCCACGATATCTTCAATCATCTTCTTGGCTGCTTCACCTGCATCGCCGGTAACAGCGAAGATTTTGATGGTGCCATCGTCTTCGATATCAACCTTGGCACCGGTCTCTTCAACGATGCCGCGAATGACTTTACCACCAGCGCCGATGACTTCGCGAATCTTGTCAGTTTTGATCTTCATGGTGAACATGCGTGGCGCATGATCGGCAATCGAGCCGCGCGGCGCATCAATACATTTGGCCATCTCATCAAGAATATGCATACGTCCTTCGTGCGCCTGAGCCAGTGCTTCTTTCATGATTTCACGGGTCAGACCGCCAATCTTGATGTCCAGCTGCAGGGTGTTTACGCCATTGCGCGTACCGGCCACCTTGAAATCCATATCGCCCAGATGATCTTCATCACCGAGGATATCGGTCAGGACAGCATAACCGTCTTTTTCCAGAATCAGACCCATGGCCACACCGGCTACAGCTGATTTGATCGGAACACCAGCGTCCATCATGGCCAAGGACGTACCACAAACAGAGGCCATCGAAGATGAGCCATTGGATTCAGTGATTTCGGATACCGAACGGATGGCATAGCCGAAATCGTCCATGGATGGCAGCACAGCTTCAATACCGCGACGCGCAAGTCTTCCGTGGCCGATTTCACGACGCCCCGGAGGGCCCATGCGACGGGCTTCGCCAACAGAATAGGGCGGGAAGTTATAGTGCAGCATAAAGCGTTGTTTGGCAACGCCTTCAAGCGATTCAGTCATCTGCATGTCCGATTCGGTGCCGAGCGTAATGGTAACCAGCGCCTGTGTTTCACCACGGGTGAACAGGGCGGAACCATGCGTGCGAGGCAGGATGCCGGTCTGGCAGTTGATGGCACGAACCTGATTGGTGGCGCGACCATCAATGCGCGGGTTACCGTCAATAATCGAGCGGCGAACCACGTTCTTCTCCAGATTTTTTACCGCAGAAGTCACATCATTGGCGGAGAAATCACCGGGCGCATCTTCGGAGCCAGCCAGTTTTTCCTGAGCAGCGGTTCTCAATGCTTCAATTTTGCCGGCGCGAGCAGATTTATCGACAGTGGCATAAGCATCGCGTACATCGGCCTCAAAAGCAGCATTGACAACTGCCTGCACTTCATCGTTGCCGGCCAGCGCAATCTCCAGTTTCTCCTTGCCGGCCTGTTTGACCAGCTCTTCAATGGCATCCAGCACCGGCTGATAGCCCTCCTGACCAAAGATAATCGCATTGATCATCTGCTCTTCAGAAAGCTCTTTGGCTTCGGATTCGATCATGAGTACAGCATCGCGTGTGCCTGCAACAATCAGATCGAGTTCGGACGCTTCAACCTGCTGATAGCTTGGGTTGAGTACAAATTCACCATCAATCAGACCGACGCGGGAAGCGGCAATCGGTTCTGCAAACGGGATATCTGAAATAGCCAGTGCAGCTGAAACACCGTTGATAGCAACGATATCAGGGTTGGTGCCTTCATCAGCACTCATGACGGTGGCAATGACCTGTGTTTCGTGAAAATAGCCTTTCGGAAACAACGGACGGATGGGGCGATCAATCAGGCGGGAGGTCAGTGTCTCTTTTTCAGACGGGCGACCTTCACGCTTGAAGAAACCGCCGAGAAAACGGCCTGCTGCATAGGTTTTTTCCTGATAGTGAACCGTCAACGGCATGAAATCCACGCCCTGCAATGGCTGCTTGGCAGCGGTTGCAGCAACATGGACGACAACGTCGCCAACCTGTGCCAGTACGGAA
>CAJXNE010000120.1 GCA_913056285.1 uncultured Zetaproteobacteria bacterium
GCAGATGGCTGGCGAACGGCTCGCCCGGAGGGAATCCTTTCAGACAGGTCATACCCGCGTTGCGATGCTTGGCAATGGAACAACCATTGCCTGCACACCGCGCCTTGGTCTGACCTGTCTGGAAGGATTCTGAAGCGTGATTTGTGGGTAAAGGCAGGGCAAGCCTGCCAGCGAATAGATATATGCCCAGAAACTGGACTCATGAGTAAAGTAACAACGGCATTGTCTGTGCTGCACCAGCAAGCCTTTTTTAAACCGTGATACTTTCAAAGAAACACTGTCGGCAAAACTATTTGAAATTCTTCGCGCCCGAGTAATTTTCATCATACACCTCTCTTTTGATCAAGGCCTTTCTTCTTGATGCGGTGATGCATTGGACATCACCACATCCGAAGAAAGCATTAGTCCGCCCATGCATAATACTGACGGTGCCGCTTATAACCATGATGGTCCAGATACTCATGCCGTTGACGCGCCTCCAGGGCTTCATGGCGTTCACGGGCCTCATGTGCTGCATGACCCTCGTATCTTCCATACCCGTAGCCACGGTTATGATATCCGTAAGGACGATACTGGCGGTAAGCGCCGTAACCATGATTATATCTGTATTCACTCCTGTAACGGTGTGCTTGTCTGCGATGTAGCCGTTCGCGCATTTCATGTTCTCTATGCTCTTCATAGGCTTCATGACCTCTGTAACGGGGCTGCGGACGATAAGCATATCCATATTGGCTTTCATCATCATCGACCAAAAATGTGCCTGCAATGGCGCCGAACATGGCGCCTATGACCGCACCCTCAGCAGTTTCATCGTCTTGGGAACCAATCAGAGCGCCGGCTGTCGCACCGACGGCTGCACCGGTCAGCAAGCCTCGCTCCTGCGGTCCGGCATAAGCAGTTACGCTCGTGAGTGAAAGGAACATCAATCCCAATAGTATCTTTTTCATATACGCCTCCTTTTCAATGGCTGGAGAAAGTATGAGAAATACCGCGTTGTGAATAAAGTGGACATTATCAACCATTGAGGGGGATTTTCGCGCGTAAGCAGAATGCGCGCGCCACAATCAGATTTTACTTTTTGCAATAATATCTATAATCCAAGGGAAATTCTGTGGTTTCAGGGTAATGGGCGTGTCAGTCGCAGATTTCAGATCGGACTGATTGCAGGCTCTGAATATCCCGGTTTTCAAACAGGCAGGCTTACTCTTTCGGGCCCCACCCTGTCATTTCAGGATCCTGCGCAGCTTCAGTCAGTAATTTATTCGCATCTGATTTCTCGCTGTGAACCGGATGAGTATGGGCATACTCTTCCAGAAAAACTGTCAAATTCGCTACCACCAGAGAATAAACGATGATGCCAATGACCATTGTAATCACAGCTATCACCCGCCCACCGGGAGTAATCGGAACAATATCGCCATAACCCACCGTCGTTAATGTTACAAATGCCCACCATAGCCCATCGGGCAGGGCCCCGAACTGCGGATTATGGCCGCTTTCAAGTAGAAACGTCATGGTTCCAAACACAAACACAAGACCAAACACCAGAGCCATAGCGACAGGGAGACTATCCCCGGAAACAATCACCAGTCGAATCAATCGATCCTTGTTGGCGCGGATCAATGCTCCGACTCGCAGGGCGGGCAACAAATGAGCAACCCTTAAAGCCATCAGCATCCGCAGAACAGGAGAAGAAAGCAGTACAATCACAACCAGATCCAGCCAGTTGGCTTTCATCCATGCAGTGCGGTTATCTGCAATCCACCAGCGCGCAAAAAACATGACCACAAAACTGACCAGCGTGGCAAGCAGCATCCAATCGGGCATGCTATCGATAAACGGCACAGCAACCGCTATGATCGTGGTTGTAAATAAGCCTGCATCAAGAACACGCTGCCATATGGTGTGCTGATTCATGGATTAGTGATCGCTACCCGCTTTATGTCCGAAATAAAGCGCCAGTGATACAAGGAAGATGCCTGCGCCCATATACAGAATGTTTAGCGGATCATCGAAGGTGACATGTAATACATTTTTGAAAAAAGCCACGATCAGAATCATTAGAATGACTTTGCCCAGACGATCTTTCAAATCATCCAGAGATGCAATCTGCAAGAGTTTACCAGCAGTAGGATTATCACGGGCAAAATCAATGGTATCGATATGCAACTCATATACGCCAAGTGCAAAAATAAGTAGCACAATCGCCAGCAGAAAATCATCGACTGCCGTAATAACATGGCTGACAATAATAACATGGAAGTGTTCCACTTCATGACCCATGAAATAGACCTGAATAAATTCAATCAGTAATTGACCCATATCCCATGCCGAAGAAACAAACAGCAATGCCATTCCCACCACGCATGACCATACAGCCAGAAGCGTAAGGTAGCGCGAACCCCACAACATTTTCTCAAAAAATAATTTCATATACACTTTCCCCTTGGTAAATCTTCATAGCGTAACATTGTTGATAGCTTAAGTGAGCAGGTTTTGTGCCAATTACTTTTTGGAAACCGATCAAGCTCAGAGCTGACTATGCCGGCCACTCACCTGCACCATCCCGAAGCACGACCGGTTCAGATTCACATAAATCCACAACTGTGGTGGGAACCATGCCCCCCCAGCCTGCATCCAGCACGGCACATGATACATGTTTTAAACGCGGCACAAACTCGTCCGGATCAAACGATGGATATTCATCTCCGGGAAATTGTAATGTTGTACACAGCAATATTTCCCCACACGCTTCCAACAGCATTTGGCAAACCGGATGATCCGGCATGCGTACGCCGACATCACGTCGCTTACCAAAAATACGGCGTGGCAACGATGACAGAGCTGGCAAAATAAATGTATAAGCCCCCGGCAAACAGCGTTTCAAAATACGATGCGCCTGATTGTCCATGCGTACGCAGGTTGCAGCCTGAGATAAATCCTCACAAACCACAGCCCACAAATGCGTAGCCCCCAACTGCCGTAGCTTGAGAATATCTGCAATCGCTCCGGTCGCTTGCGGACGACACATCAATACATAGGTCGTATCTGTCGGCACAACCACAAACAATCCCTGCTTCAGCAATGCCGCAGCACGCCGAACCTGTCTGATTTGAGGCCGTTCAGGGTTCAGGCGCAGATGTTCAAACTGGTGCATTCTAATGCCTTGTGGAGAAAATCTCTGACCTCTAAAAACCCGGAACCATTCCTCCAAGCCCTTTAAGCAGCTTATCCTTTGGTGATGACTGAGGCTGAGCACCGCCCTGCCCTGTCGGTGCAGACTTGCCACCCCCGAGAATCTTGCCAAGCCCTCCGCCAAGCTTGCCCTTGTTTAACAGAGCTGGCGCATTGTCAATCAGGGTTCTGGCATTAATCTCCGGCCTGACTTTCGGCGCCTCAAAAGTCCCGGAAATATGCAATGGCACGGTCAATCCCTTGCGCAACATTGAACCGCCCTGCCCTTTCAACGTGCCCACGACACGCGGCTTGACGTGATAATCCATGGTCTTATTGACCAGATTGACAATCCCTTTACCTGTCAGCCGCAATAAAGGCGAAGCCATAAACAAGTCCTGATTATCCACAATACCGTTTTTGATATTGAAACTACCCGATAACTGGGCAAAGTCTGTTTCTTTCGGCCCCTGTTTATAAGCTGTCGGATTGGAAAATTTACGCAATGCTCCGGCAATATCAAAGCCCTTGATCTTACCATCCCTGAACAGCATATTTCCTTTTCCGTTCAGGGTATTGACTGCGGCTTCGGTCAATCCGTTCGCTCTCAAACGGGTATCCATGGCCATCGTTCCGGTTAATTTATCAGTTCCCGCAATCGCTTTGAGCAATGGCCCTGCCTGCACGCCGGTGACGTGAGCCGACTCCGTCCACCTAGCCGGATAGGATGCCACATTCAGACTGGCTTTTTCAGTCACTTTGCCTCCGGAAAGATTAAAGCTGAGCGGATTTAAATCGAAACGCCCTTTGGAACCATTGATACTGGCGGAAAAGTTTTTCATCTCCAGCTTATGTGCAAACAGTGTTCCAATCTGCAATCTGGATGTAACAATCCAGCTTTTCAGGAAACGTAAATCAGGTTCAACTGCAGCAGGTGCCGCAACTGCCTCACTGATCACAGACGTGCTTCGCGCCTGTTTTTCCTGTTTGCCCTGTGGCAGCCACGGATCAAGATGCAGCGCTTTGCCCGACATGCGTAAGCGGATATCCGGTCCCTTGAACCCTACTGCACCCGTCGCTCTGAGCAGCTCATGATCGAGTTTCAATTGCAAATCGTCGATATTCATCTTTTTGCTACCTCCGGAGAGCGAGGCATTGAACTGAATCTGCGTCCATGGGGCGGGATGATTGGCATACATGGTATTCAAATCCGGCACAAATGTGGCCAGCCATGTCCGCGCCATCGGCTGACTTTCGATATGCAATTGAAGTGCCGGATTCGCATTCAGGTTTTTAATCTCACCTCTGATATCTATCAGTTTCTTATCATCCACCGCCAGAGCGGCGCGATTTATTTTCAACTGATCGGCTTTCGGCATCTCAACCTTCCAGTCCACACCCAGCTTATGAGCCGCACTGAGTTGAGACGTACCTTCGATCAGACGAATACCATCCGGCCGCTGCTCAATTTGTGCAGAAATACCCACAGATGCCTTGGCGACATCTCCCAATTGAACGGGCCAGCCACTGATCATCGCCTTGAAAGGCTGCAGACTGATTTGATCAGCTTTCAGATGACCCTGTACCGGTAGCGAAACAGGGTCTATTTTAGCAATATCCCCCAAAGGCCCGACATTGGCATCCAGTTCAAAGGCATTGCCCGACAGCTTGCCGGAGACTTTCACCGCCACCGGTCGCTTCAATTGCACATCGTTAAGAGATACTTCCAGCTCGGACAGTTTGACCGGTTTGGCTGCACCATCCACCCAGGTCACTTCACCTCTGGTCAGGCTTAGCGATTCTGCCTGTAAAGCCGCCAATGCAGGCGCAGCCGGCGCAGTTTGATCAGCCTGACCGACCGCAGCAGCACCCTTATCGCCCCTGGATGCTCCGACCAGGTCACCCCAGTTGGTTTCACCATTGCTACGTCGTTCCAGATAAACCACCGGGGCATCAACTTCAAAATGCTGAATTTCGACTTGTTTGGATAGTAGCGGCATCAGCGCCAGTTTGACATGCAGGAGTTTCACGCTGATAAAATCACGTTCGGCATAACCGGCCCGATTGGCCAGGTGCACATCTTCGAGTTCGACGCCAACCGAGGGAAACAGGGTGGCATTCATATGGCCGATACTCAAATGACGCCCTGTCGAATCTTCAACGGTTTGTTCAATCTGGTTCTTGTATGTATTTACATCGATAAAAAACGGGGCGGCAAGCAGACCAACAATCAAAATCCCCACAACGATTACACTGTACTTCACTGTTTTCCCGATAGTTTTGGACATCACTCATCCCCTTTTATTCGATGGTGGAAACAGACACGCCATCAACACTACAATTTATTGAGTACCCGTTACAGACCACATGGATGCATCGTGAATTATCGGATCTGATCTTGCAAGTGCGGGAATTGCACCAGCAACTCCTGGCAATCATCCACCACTGCATCCGCACCGGCCAATAGCAATTCGTCGCTGCTGGCCACACCATATGACACGCCAATAAACCTTACACCTGCAGCCGCTGCCATTTGCGCATCCACTACGGCATCGCCCACCACGCAAGTTTGTACAGCTTTCACCCCAAGCTCCTGAATACATTCCAGCACCATGGCAGGATGCGGTTTGGAGTGGGTACAATCCGCCGTTCGCAAGACCAAAAACAAATCGGCAAGTTCAAATCTATCCAGCACGCGCTGTAAACCCGGACGCGATTTCCCTGTCACCACGCCGAGCCAATAGCCACGCTCGCGCAACGCTTCCAGCACCCCTCTCACCTGTGGAAACAGTCTGACGTCCTGTTCCAGTTCAAGATAGTGCTCTCGATAGGCCTGCATCAACCGCCCAAGCAATAAATCATCGTGGTTGTCCATTTCATCCAGCAGCGCATGCACGGCACGCTTCAGCGACAAACCGATCACGCCATTCACATCCCGAACCAGCGGAGCAGGCAAATCACACGCAACAAAGGCCTGCTGCATGGCAGAAGCAATCGTGCCATGCGAATCGGTCAGCGTGCCATCGCAATCAAACAGTATCAGTGAAGGTGTGTAAGAAATCGTTTCATATCCTTTATAGGCAACCGGATGAGATTGCCACGACATTGTAAAAGCCGTGCTCTCCGGGTCAACAGGCGCACTGAGCCCAAAATCCGACATTGACATGCGGCGTATGCCGCAACCCTTTGATTCGTCTGACATCCCG
>CAJXNE010000121.1 GCA_913056285.1 uncultured Zetaproteobacteria bacterium
CATCGGATGCATCGGGTGCAGCATAGAGTTTTTGCAGTCGTTCATCGAACAGCGAGAAATCGATACGCCCGCCCTGCTCCAGCGATTCGATCAATTCGAGTGCTGCTTCCACATTCCGGCTTGCCGTGGCATCAATCAGCTCTGGCATGGACAGCCGCGACCAGGCTGTTTGCAGCAAATCGCGTACGGACACTTTTCCACATGCAGAGATACACGGATTCAGCGCCTGCCGGAGAAATGTAATACGCGCCTGCGCATCCACGCTTAATTGTTTAAAGATCGCGTCATCCCCAAGCACAGACCAGACCGGCTCAGGACGTCCCTCCAGCAGGACATGCATATCGTAGGCCTCCAAACCACAACAAGGCGCCCGCAATAACGCTGCCCACGATTCCCGATCTGCCGGATGCAATAGAGCACGCAATAGAGCACGCAACAAACGCACTTCCGGTCTGCTATTCAGTGGCAGGATATTGATGGCGCGAAAGGCAATGCCAGCGGCACTCAAGGCTGGCATAATGGCGTGTAAATGTTTGCGTGAACGCGCCAGAATGCCGATGCGCTGACCTGATTCGGACAGCAATGCCTGGCGAACCAGATCAACCACGTAATTGGCTTCCAGTGCGACATCCTTGCCCGTTTGCAGATGCAGATTCACCGAACCGTCATGCGACAACGCAGCCACAGCAGGCGCATGGGCTACCGCACCGGAAATCACGTCCTGCCGATCAGGAAACACGGACTGGAATGCAACATTAACCCAATCCACAATCGCAGGTGAAGAACGGAAATTGCGTTCCAGCTGCAATGCTTCTACCGTCGGCAAACCCGCTTTATTACTGGCGGCATTGAGAAACAAGCCCACTTCGGCTTTGCGGAATCGATAAATCGACTGCATCGGATCACCCACCATAAACAGACTGCGATGGCGGCCATCGCCAGCTTGCCAACCATCGGTAAGGCATTGCAATAATCGCATTTGCAACAACGATGTATCCTGAAATTCATCGACGAGTATATGGTGAATACGATAATCCAGTTTCATCAGCAGATCGCCCGGCGCAGCGTCTCCCACCCCAAGCGCATCCATGGCGCGCAACGCAATCTCGGTGAAATCAGCCTCTCCAAGCTGCCCGACAAGCTGTTGCAAATGTTGATTGGCCAGTACCAGCAGCACAAACAACGATTCCAATACCTGCCATTGCTGATCATCCATACGCGGACTGGCAGGCAATCCGCGCAGTGCATGCAAGGCTTCTGCCAATTCCGGCGTGCTCGCCAACCCATCAAGCAGTTGTTTGAACTGGTCTTTGGGTGCAGAAAAATCTTTTCCGGCGGGGAAACCAAGCCGGACAGTCACGCCGCGTGGTTTGCGAAAATCAGCTTTATTTGCCACCAGCAGGAAGTCAGCGATGATCTGCCATGACGCCAACATCTCCACATCGGCATCCGGCCATTCAAATGATTGCAGAACCTCATCCTGCTTCTGTTCGCCGGCAAAGCGTATCAGGGCGGGCAATTCTCCCCTGACCTGCACCGGCATCAATTCTTCACATTGCATCAACGTATGCATCATGATGTCGGCCAGATTGGATTCCAGCATCTGCCGTAACCTCATCATATCGCGGCCATGCTCGGCAATATCGCTCAGCCACTGCTCGCGCCTGGCCAGCATATTGGCCAACAAGCCAATCACCGCCACCGCATTGTGATCCTGATGCAGCAATACCGATTCCGCTGCATCGGCGAAATCGCGCATCGCTTCATTCAGCGCCGCTTCCGCTGCCTCGCGATATAAGGCCAGCGCATGTTCGGATGGGGTTGGCATCGCGCCCATGCCGGATAAAAGGGGCAGTTGGCGAGCCAGCGAAAAGGTTAAACTATCCAGCGTCATGATCCGTAAACGCGCCGAATGATGATCCAAATGCCAACCCTTCTCGGCGGAACGTTGCATGGCCTGTTGCGCCAGCATCCACGTTTCCATTTTATGCGTTTGGCCCGCATCGGGTTGCGGCGCGGTGAGCGATTCCAGCACCCGCCGGCGCATTTCAGCCGCCGCCTTGCGTGTAAAAGTGAGTGCCAGAATTTCTTCCGGCTCATCCACAATAACCAAAAGAGACAAAATACGCTGGGTGAGCAACTCCGTTTTGCCGGAACCGGCCGGCGCCTGCACCAGAAATGAACCGGCTGGATGCCGCGCTCTTTGCCGAACCTCAGTACTCATGTTTCAGTACCATCACGAAAACCTGTTTCATCAATCCTGCAAACCGCTTCCAGACCGCAATGTTTGCATGCCAATTCATCACGCGGCGACACCTCACATCGCCCCTCGACAAACTCTGTCGCCAGCGCATTGATTGATGATTTCCAGTCATCCAATACATCCTGCCAGTCATCCGGTCTGCCTCGCTTGCCATCGCATGCTGCAATACCATCAATGCCGATGTCCTCGCCGCATAAACCTTCATAGGCCATATCGCCACTGCGCACCCGCGCAAAGGCCACGGCATCATCAACCCCCAGATTCGCCGCCAGCGCATATTGCGGCAGCTGTGGTTCCACAATCCGTCCCTCACCTTCTTCATTTACCAACCATGTGGTCGTGAACTGTTTGGCGCCGGTTTTGTAATCGATTAAAATCTTGCGCCCCGTCGCATCAACATCCATACGGTCGGCTTTAATTTTGACGGTGAACTGTTGATCAGCGCTTTCCGGCAAATGCATCAAATATTCCTGCTCTATCGCCGTCACCTTAAAATCGGGACGCTGCAACTCCAGTTCCAACCATGCCAGCAACACGCGCTGCATACGTTTTTTCTCATATTCACGCGTCCGGCTATCCGCCGCCACATAAGCTTTTGCCCATGCATGTTCAATCGCCGCATCAATCAAGACTTTCATTTCATCATCGGTGAGCGCTTCCAGTGCGGCACGCCGTTCCAATGTCCGCCAGATATATTCCAGTGCCAGATGAATCAATGAACCCTTGCTTGTGGCCTCGATCCCCGGCGCAGTTTCTCCCAGCGCTGCAATGCCGAGCCGATGCGTTGCAAAAGCCCTGAACGGGCAGGCCGACTGATTGCGGATAATGGCTGTGCCGCCATGTACGGTTTGATCTGTCGGCAATGGCACTTCGGATATCTCATCCATCCCCTCCATCGCCAACTGCATTGATTCCGATGCAATCGCAACGCATGGCTGAGGTTCAAGATCATCGACAAAGGATGAGGGTAATACGCCCTTTTCATCACGCTGTCTGGCATACGAAATGTCCACACAGGGCGCTGATCGCAACAGCGAATCCCATTGCCGTTGTGAAGCTTCATAAACCAGCGCCCCGCTGCTCATCGGCAGGGCATATTGCTTCTGCACGCTGGCTGGTAATAACGGATATGGATGCACTGGTGGAGGAAATGCTTCTTCATCCAACCCCATGACAAACACATGATCGAAGCGGAGTCCGGATACCTGCGCCAAAGGTAACACGACCACATTGGCGTATCTGGCCGTTTCAGCCAATCGGACTTCTGAGCAGCCCGCCCGCAGCAAGGATAGAAATTTAACCCATGAAAGCAGTTCGCCCATCGCATCCACAGCCACCAATGAAATCAACACATCGCGAAATGCGTTCATCTGCCGAATCTCATGATTATTGCGCTGTATTTCCTGATCACTCCCGGCCTGTACAAAGCCGGTCGTCTTGAGCAACTCATGCACGGCCTTTACCCAATCATTGGCCGAGCGCTTTTGCCTGTTCCATGCCGCCAGTGCTTTTAGCACCGACAACAATTCCGGCAGCTCCTGTACATCCCTGACATTTAACAGACTTTTAAACGTCATACGGTGACGGTTATTTTTACGCAAAGTTGCATCAAGTCTGGCGCGTTCAAAGCGCTCATCGTCAAAACCCGTCAACCATGGTGAAAACAACAGCGGTGAAAGATCATCGAACGATAGCGAAAACTCGCCAGCCAGCGTCAGCACATGCAACACGCTCCAAATCATCGGCGAATCAGACAAACGCTCCCCGTTCATGGCCACTGCCTGCATCGTGCAGGACGGATCGCGACGTGATTCCGGCATCAGCGCATCATTCAATGTCCGTTTCAAGCGGGACAGATCCTTCACGGCATCAGAAGTCACAATGGCAATATGTGCCGCAGGCTTTTCTGCCAGTAGCGCTTGAACACGCGCGGCAATATGATCGCATTGTGCCTGCACATCATCACAGGCACTCAACGAGGTTGACGCAGGTTTTGCTTCATCCTGCACCCGCACCAGACGAGCGCCCGCTCCCTGCAAAGCCGACAATAGGGCCTGCTGCATCGGCGTCATCACATCGAACCCGGCCAGCAGGATGGATTCCGGTTTATCAATATCGTCGATATCATCCATGCATTGAAGCAATCGTTGCCCGACATCAGCAGCCAGCATCCGGTCTGATAACGCGCCATCTTCCAGTTGCTTATGCATGGTTTCTATCCAGCGCAACAACGCATCGGCCTCTTCGCCGCCAAACATCAACGCATCAATGCCGATCTGGAATTCCTGCATGATGGCGTATGCATCACTCGCATGTCCTGCTAAGCCACGTACCGATGCAGCAGACTGTCCGGATTCGCCGGTTGATTTCAGATCCGCCCGAATCACCTGTTCCCACAGCCAGTTTTCCTGCATCCGGTTCAGCGCCACCGGGATGGATGCCTGTTCAGCCGCCATCTCACCTATCCAGGCATGCCAGCTCAATACATTTGGCGTTGCACACACCGATGACTCCGAACCGGCAACCAGCCGCCGCTTCCAGTC
Source organism: uncultured Zetaproteobacteria bacterium (assembly GCA_913056285.1). GTDB lineage: Bacteria > Pseudomonadota > Zetaproteobacteria > Mariprofundales > Mariprofundaceae > Mariprofundus. The sequence goes on from CAJXNE010000121.1 coordinate 4,807, forward strand.
CATAGCCAGTTGGGGAGAAGACGTCAGCAAAAGCGTCCCCTGTTTCAGATAATCAGAAACGGAAACAGCGGTAATGCAGTGGAAGTTCAGCGCTTTATCATTCACTTATCAGTGGTTCGGGGTAGCTGCATTTTTGATTCAGGCTTTGATACCCAGTGGCCGGGCACAAGCTCGCCCGATTCATTCATATGGGAAGGCACATATTGATGCGCTCCTACCTCACCCTTTTTTTCCAGTTGCATGAATACAGTCACAGCACTGGCCAGACTGAACACCACAACCAGTGCATAAAACCAGGTCGGTGCGCGTTCCTTTCCCACCGGCGTAATATCAATGACTTCAGGCTCCGGTGGTTTTTCGCGTCTGTGTTTTGCCCGCAACAACAAGAGCAACACAAGATTGCGCAACATAAACAGCAGCAAGGCCGGGCCGAAGAAAAAGAACAGTGATACAAACAGACTGCGAATCATAATTCAGCCAACTCCTTCATGCGCCGTGCATAGGCTTGTACATCCGGCTCGCGACCGGCTCGTTGAGCGTAATACACCGTTTCTGCAAGCACTTCGAGGCAGCGATGCAGCGCATCATGGCGATCCATCTTTTTCATTGTAATCATATGGTCGATCGCTTTGGCCAGCTCAGGCGGATGTTTCGTGGCAACCTGTTCTTCCAGCGCCAGATGCAGGGAAAGATGCAAATATGGATTCATGCCATCATCCATTTCAAAATCACGGTCGAGGAAATCCTCCATATCATCAAAGAAATGATGGTATTCCGGATGCATGGCAATCACACGGGCAATACGCACTTCCAGCGCATTAAGCGGCAAATCCGCCTGCGCCTTGTGCCAGGCATCCCAAAACACCTGCCGGTGCGCCCGCAACTGTTCCCTGCTCGGCCCGTTTGCTTCACTCATGTATCACTCCATCGCTTTATGCAGCGAAATTGTAGCAGGATCATGGCAATGATACATAAACGGTTTGCTGCAGTTGCTTTCAAACAGCCTTCATATCATCATTTCTATTCATGAGTCATTTTGGTTTGGAGGTTTAATGAGTGTCGCAGAACAAATTCTACAACATGTAAGCAGCTTGTCTGAAGCTGCTCAAGCAGAAGTTCTCGATTTCGTGGAGTACCTGGAATCGAAATCTGACAGAAGCAATTGGTCTGAATTCTCTCTCACACAAGCAATGAGAGGAATGGAATCTGAAAAGGAACTTTATTCTTTGAAGGATATTAAAGCGTAGGTCTCAATGATCCGAGAATGCCATATTGTTTTATTCCGGTTTCCCCAGACTGATTTATCAAGTGGTAACACGCCCGGCATTGGTTGTGCCATATCTGGCCGGGAAGGTGGATTCGATTCGCTCCGGGCATAACACCTCCAAATGCTTAGAAGCAGCTTTTTAGTCCCAAAAATATGTATTTAAGACCAATAAGACCCTATATATAGTCGATAATTGCTTATTATTCAAACACTTGTCTTGGTCCGACCCCGACCGCCCCACTTGTCTTGGTCCGA
>CAJXNE010000122.1 GCA_913056285.1 uncultured Zetaproteobacteria bacterium
AGAACCACTGGCACATCAGAACCACTGGCACATCAGAACCACTGGCACATCAGAATCACTTGGTTCATCAGTCATAGTAAAAAGAAATGGTCGGGGTGAGAGGGTTCGAACCTCCGACCTTACCGTCCCGAACGGTACGCGCTACCAGGCTGCGCCACACCCCGACTTGTTGAGCAAGGCGCGCATATTAAAAGACTGCCTTGCCAGTGCAACAAAAAATTAATAAGGCCGATGCGCCGAGAAATCGGCCAAATCAGCCAGCAGAGTCCGAATCTCGTCATCAGCTTGTTGCGGCAATAGCCGCTTGGCGCGTTCAGCATATTCTTTTGCCCGACCCATGGCAAAACCGGAACCATTCTGCGCCGCAACCCGCTCACGCACCCATTCGCGGTCGCCATCTTCGTATGAACCACGTTCAGCAATAGCCTCAACCCGGCTTGCCAATTCCGCATCCTGACCCATGGCATAAATCAGCGGTAAGGTAATCTTTCCCTCTTCCAGATCATGGCCAACCGGTTTGCCGGCTTCTTCGGCTTCAGCCAGATAATCCAGCGCATCATCCATCAACTGGAATGCCACGCCCAGACACATGCCGTATTCCGCCATGGCCGCCACCACGTCGGCAGACTGGCCCGCTGTGTGCGCGCCCACTTCGCTGGCGGCCTTGAACAACACGGCTGTTTTGCGTTCAATCACTTCCAGACACTCGGCCTCTGTCATCTCCAGGTGAAACGTACGCGATAACTGCAACACTTCGCCTTCAGCCAGTGCATTGGTGACATCACTCATCAGCTTTAACATGGCCATATCGCCATCGCTCACCATCATTTGAAATGCGCGCGAAAACAGATAATCGCCCACCAGCACAGATGCCTGATTGCCCCATACGCCATTGGCGGACGGTGCGCCGCGCCGCTGGTTGGAGGAATCGACCACATCATCGTGCAACAATGATGCGGTATGAATAAATTCCACCACCACAGACAACGGAATATGGCGATCGCCCTGATAGCCGAACAGTTTGGCTGTCAGCAGGCAAAGCAACGGCCTGAGCCGCTTGCCGCCGCTGTTGACGATATAGTGACCAATCGCAGGAATCATCATGATATCAGATTGCAAATTCTCATGGATGCAGGCATTTACCCGCGCCATATCGGATTGACACAGGTCGACAGCGCGCGCTAGCGAGGTATGAATAGATGAATCGGTCACGAGTCGTGCATCGTATGCATGTGTTTCGTGCCGTCAAGGCAAAGCAGCGCTAGGATTCGCAGATGGAAATTATTCTTGCCTCACGTTCTCCCCGCCGTCTCACACTGCTGCAAAGCGCCGGCCTGGCGGTTGAAGTGCGCCCTTCCCATATTGACGAAACCCCGTTGCCGGATGAGTCCGTAGCAGACATGGTAAATCGGCTGAGTCGGAGCAAGGCGCTGGCCTGCAATGCGCCAGCTGACACGCCGGTCATTGCCGCTGATACGCTGGTCGCCATCGGCGAGCATGTACTTGGGCAACCGCGCGATCTGACGCATGCAAAAACCATGTTGCAACAACTTTCCGGCCAAAAGCATCAAGTAATGACCGGCGTTTGCGTGCGCCTTGATGAACACGTTGCTCAACAGAATGTTATTACCAGCGTGCGTTTCAGAACATTGAACAACAACGAAATTGACACCTATCTGGCGCACAACGACATCCTTGATAAAGCCGGCGCTTATGCCGTACAAGCCGGCGCATCGAGTTTTATTGAATCGATACAAGGCCCGCTGGATAATGTCATCGGTCTGCCAGTTCAAATAACGCTGCAGTTGCTCTCTGAAGTCGAGTAGCCAAATCTTGGGTTATACACAGCGGTGGAAAAAGATTTTGATTTGACTGATTTTAAGTATGTGACACTGCTATTTTAATGTCACGCACCGTTGACGCTTCAATCTTCGTGTACTTCGTGACCTTCGTGGTGAATACTTACGCCTAAATAACTATGGGATTATCATCATGAGTGTGGAATTACTGGTCAATGTAGCACCATTTGAAACGCGCATTGCGCGCATCGAGAATGGTCAGCCTGAAGAAATTTATATCGAACGCGAGCGCGGTCTGAAAGGTAATATCTATAAAGGTCGCGTTCAGCGCGTTCTACCCGGTATTCAGGCTGCCTTTGTCGATATCGGCATGGAAAAGGCAGGCTTTCTTTATGTCGGCGATATTGCTACCGCCAAAAAAACCGATGATGGGTTTACCGAAGTGATGCAGCATGCTGATGAAGCGGAAACAGATAGTGAAGCACCTGAGCAGCCATCGACTCGACGCAATGCTCCCCCGATTTCCAGTCTGCTCAAGGATGGCCAGGATCTGATGGTGCAGGTCTCTCGTGAACCAATCTCTTCCAAAGGCCCGCGTTTAACCAGTCAAGTAGGGCTGCCAGGCCGCTATCTGGTGTACCTGCCCCTCCTGGATCATATCGGCATTGCCAGACGCCTTGAGGAACCGGCCGAGCGGGAACGCTTGCTGGGTATCTGCAAGTCCATGAAACTCGAACAGGGCGGCATCATTATCCGCACCGTCGCAGAAGGCAAAGAGGCGCCTGAGTTACAACAGGATCTCGATTTCCTGCTGCGCCTGTGGGCTGATATTGAAAAACGAACGAAAAACGCTGCCCCGGGCTCCATGATTCACAAAGAGTTGAATCTGTACTTGCGTGTTATGCGTGATTATGTCGATACTGATGTGGAAAAAATCCATATCGATTCACGCGAAGCCTATGATACCATGAAAAAATTCGCCCGGCGCTTTATGCCGGAAGTCGCCAAAAAACTATATTACTATCCGGGGCAGCGGCCTATTTTTGATGTGTATGGCGTCGAGGAAACCATCGAACTGGCGCTGAAGCGACGCGTACCGTTAAAATCCGGCGGTCATATTGTCATCGATCAGACCGAGGCGCTGATTGCCATCGATGTGAATTCCGGTTCGTTTGTCGGCTCCAGAAATATGGAAGAAACCGGCTTCAAAACCAACCTGGAAGCCGTACATGAAATCGTGCATCAGTTACGTCTGCGTAATCTCGGAGGCATTATCGTAGTCGATTTCATTGACTTGCAGGAGGAAGAAAATAAACGGAAGTTGATTGAAGTGCTGGAGGAGGCACTCAAGAAAGACAAGGCGAAAAACCATATCGTACAATTTTCAGAACTGGGTTTAGTCGAAATGACGCGCAAACGCACGCGTGATTCGCTTGGCCGTTTTCTGCTGCATGAATGCAGTTGCTGTAACGGGGTCGGGCTGGCCAAAAGCCCATCCACCATATGTTACCAGTTGTTCCGCGAAGTCGTTGCCGAAGCACGCGCTTACCCCTGTGAAAAACTGACCGTGATTGCGCATCCGGACATTATTGAACTCATGCTGGGCGAAGAAAATGAAAGCGTGTTGCAACTGGAAGAATTCCTAAACAAAGAAATCGCCATGGAAAGCAATGAGCATTTTACACCGGCGCACTATGAAGTGGTACTCAAGTGAGCCACTTGCAAAAGTAAATAAATCGTGTCATCGCCGTTACAATTGTATGTACATATCCCATTTTGCGTGCACAAATGCCATTACTGCGATTTCAATTCGCATGAACGGACAAAGCCCGACTGGAGCGCTTACCAGCAAGCGCTGACTACAGAATTAAAACAATGGGCAGATCAACCAGCCTTTGCCGGCCGCAAACTGGCTACGATTTTTTTTGGCGGCGGTACACCTTCGCTGGCTCCGCCATCGCTGATTCATGCAGTCATTGATACTGCTCGCATGTATTGCGGTATTGAACCAGACGCCGAAATCACACTGGAAGCCAACCCGGGCACCATTGATGCAGACAACTTCCGCACCTACAGGCAAGCGGGTGTCAATCGTCTGTCGATTGGCATGCAAAGCCTGGATGCAAACGAATTACGCTGGCTGGAGCGCATCCACGGCGCTGATGAAGCCGTTTCTGCCTATCAAACCGCCCGCGATGCGGGCTTTGCCAATATCAATCTGGATTTGATGTACGGCCTACCCGGACAAGATTTGCACGGCTGGTTAAGCACATTGCAGACTGCCATTGAACTGGCTCCCGAACACCTGTCCTGTTATCAACTGACCGTTGAACCGCACACCAGGCTCGCCGCTACCCACGCGAAAAAACCATATCCGCTGCCGGATGACGATACATCCCTGTCCATGTTTTTTGAAACTCGCAAGGAACTATCCACTGCCGGCTATGATGCTTATGAAATATCCAATTTCTGCCAGCCCGGTCTGAAATGCAGGCATAATGACGGTTACTGGTTATACCATGATTATATCGGCATCGGCGCCGGCGCATCGGGGAAATGGGATCGACCTGATCAAGGCATGACTCGCTACAGTAATATCCGCACGCCCGAATCTTATATCGAAGCAGCCCTCTCGAACGGAACGGCCATCAACACGCAGGAATCACTCAACCGGGATCAGGCCGCCGCCGAAGCCTGCTGGCTGGGTTTGCGCCGCAGCGCCGGCATCAATCGCCACGCCTTTCAGCAACGTTTTGGTGTCGATGTTTGGGAACATTTTAAACCACAACTGCAAGCATGGAAAAATGACGATATGCTGTTGATTCGAAACGATTCCGTTCAACTATCAGAATCAGGCATTGCCCTCGCTGATACCATTTCGGCATCAGTTCTATAATACATAACCACCAACATATCCTTGCAAATTGAAAATATAGTTTTTAATATGCAAGGATGATTCAGCGTTTAGTTGCCCTAAAAGTTAAAACAGCACTTGCGCGTCAGGCTGCTGTTGCCCTGATTGGCCCCAGACAAGTTGGCAAAACCACCCTGGCATTTACGCTGGCTGAACAAAAAAACGCCATTTATCTTGATCTCGAATCCCGTACGGATCGTGACAAGTTGAGTGATCCCGAACTTTTTCTCAGACAATTTGAAGACAGGCTGGTTGTACTTGACGAAATCCACCGCATGCCGAAATTATTCCAGACGCTGCGAGGACTTATTGACCAGGGGCGCAGGAATGGCCACAAAACGGGGCGCTTTCTGGTGCTGGGATCGGCATCAATAGAATTGCTACGCCAGTCCGGTGAAAGTCTGGCTGGTCGAATCGAATATATTGATATGGCGCCACTGAACCTGCTTGAGATAGAACAGAGTGACGTTGCTATGAATCGCCTGTGGTTACGCGGTGGATTCCCGGAATCATATCTGGCGGCCAGCGATCAGGATAGTTTACTGCTGCGAGACAGTTTTATCCGCACATATCTGGAACGGGATGTTCCCCAATTCGGGCCACGCATTGCATCGGACACGCTGTCGCGATTGTGGATCATGCTGGCGCACAATCAGGGCGCTCTGCTCAATGTATCAAGGCTTGCATCCGGCTTATCCATTTCCGCACCTACGGTTACTGCATATATCGGCCTGCTGGTCGATCTATTGCTGGTGCGCCGTTTGCTACCCTATCATGCAAACATCGGCAAAAGACTGGTGAAGTCGCCCAAAACCTATATCCGCGACAGTGGGCTTGCGCATGCGCTGCTTGGCATTGAAGGGGCTAATGAACTGGCAGGTCATCCTGTTGTTGGTTTGAGCTGGGAGGGTTATGTCATCGAAACGCTATTGACTGTAGCGCCTCCCCGCACAAAAGCGAGTTTTTTCCGTACTGCCGCAGGTGCGGAAATTGACCTTATGCTTGAACTTGGCGGTTCCCACGGCATCTGGGCTATCGAAATAAAACGCGGACTCACCGCCAAACCACAACGCGGATTCTATCATGCGCTGGACGATTTGAAGCCGACAAAAACTTTTGTGGTTTATTCCGGCGATGAACGATATCCATTAAGCCAGGATATTGAGGTCATTGGGCTGCATGAAATGACGCAGGAACTGGCGTCACTTTAACCTGGAAAGCGCTCCCCCAAGATCTTTCCTTATTTGACCGAATATCGCTTTACTTACGGTATTTCGGAAGCTTGCCGGAGCAAACGCTGACTGACTGGTTACACACATTGCAGATAGCCATTGCATTGGCGCAGGTGCATCGGGGAAATGGGATAACGACGCTCACGGTATCACCCGCTACAGCAACAAACGCACACCCGAGTCTTATATTCAAACAGCTATGGCAAACGGGGCTGCCATCAACTCGCAGGAATCACTTGATCGAACCCAAGCCGCCCCTGAAGCCTGCTGGCTGGGTTTGCGCCGCAACGATGGCATCAATCGCCACGCCTTTCAGCAACGTTTTGGTGTCGATGTTTGGGAACATTTTAAACCACAACTGCAAGCATGGAAAAATGACGA
>CAJXNE010000123.1 GCA_913056285.1 uncultured Zetaproteobacteria bacterium
CTGGGGGGCTCGGAAAGCCTGAGTTGTAGTACGTCAACTTCTTTGCGCTGGTACCCAGCAATAGCCATGATTACTCCATTGAGTTAATTTACTCACAAGGTTAATCAACAAAGAGAGAAAGTGCAAGTTGGGCCTCTATGCATGTATGACATATGGTTTTACCGTGTGGTCATCGTCGTTCCATAGAGCTTTATCGGAAGAATATGAATGTCTGCTTTTGGCCGAAAGTCGCCGGTCAGTCTTATGGCACTATTTCAATAAAAGCTTGCCACGGACGGGCTGCCAAATCAAACACGCCAGTGCTTGATGTGTCTTCTTAGTTTTTCCTTAGTATCTTCGTGTCTTTGCGAAAGTCGCCTTTGATTGTTTAGTTGGTCATCGCCAGCTTTCCAGTATCGACATACAGATTTTGTTCATTTCCATGGCGCGAGATTCAGTATCTGCTTCATTATAGCATCGTAATTCGGGCGCGTTGCCTGATGGGCGCAAATGCGCCACTTCATCAGAAGCGAAGGTGATACGAATACCATCGGTCGTATCAATCAATGCCACCGAGCCAAAAGCTTCACCAAACATGGTTTCCGCCGCATCAATATCTGCTGCCAAATCACCTGTTTTCAGAGCTGCAAGATGCGATTGACTCAGTTCGGTTGGAAATTCCTTTAAGCGGCCACTGTAGGTAAAGCGTTGCGGCAACATTGCCAGCAATGACGAAATACTACCGCCGGAAGCTTTGGCCAGCAGCAGTATTGCCAGCGGCACAATCATGGCATCCCTGGTCGGCAAGGCAGTGAGTATGCGTCCACCCATTTCAATATCCGTGGCCGTGAGAAAACCACCATTGGCCTCATAGCCCACCACATTTTGTGCGTGATCTGCGATCGCCGCATCCATCGCGGCAATAACAAATGGCGAGCCGATACGGGTGCGATCAATGCGCTTAAACCAGCCGGATTTCTCCACCGCCGAATTGCAACTCACCGGTGTAGCCACGCATTCGGCTTGCAAATAGTGCGCGCACAGAATCCCTGCCACATCACCGCGCAACCAGATGCCGGACGCATCACTAACCAAGGGTCGATCGCCATCGCCATCGGCGGAAACAATGCTGTCAAACTTGTATTCGCCAGCCCACCGGGCAGCAAGCCTGACATCTTCGGGACGTATCGCTTCCGTATCGACCGGGATAAATTTCGCCGAACGGCCAAGTGGTGTCACTTCAGCGCCCAGCCCCTGCATGACTTCCACCAGCATATCGCGGGCAACCGTAGAATGCTGATAAACACCAATTTTCTGCCCTGCCAGACAATTCTCCGGAAAGAAATCCAGATAACGTTGTACAAAATAGCGCCCGGCATCATGGCTGGCCGCCGGCAGGACTGCTTCGCCGACTGCATTGCCCGCCGCATCAAACAGCCCTGCGGCCAGCAACACGCTGCGCGCCGTCATAGCCTGCTCATCCGGCTTAAGAATCTCACCTTCCGGTTTATAGAATTTAATACCGTTGCGATCATCGGGGATATGGCTACCCGTCACCATAATCGAGGGCATGCCAAACGACATCGCATAACAAGCTACAGCCGGCGTGGGAATAAAACCGCAGTTCACCGGCTCACAACCGGCATCCATCACGGCCAGCGCAACCGCATTCATAATACGCGGGCTGCTGGGGCGAAAATCACCGGCAACGGCGACCCGGCTACCCGCTTCAATCGCATTCTGGCTATCCAGAAATTGCATGAATGCCAGCGTATAGGCATAACAAACGCGATCAGTCATATCGTCAGCCAGGCCGCGTGCGCCGCTGGTGCCAAATTTCACCCCACTGCTTTCCATCAATGTTGAAATTATTACCTGTTCACCCTGCTCTGCCATGGAATCCCCCCTGTGTTTAACATCAAACAAATAATACGTGTTGCAACTATAGTTCCTGTTGTGATTTCTTCCACCAACGCATGTGTCATGCTAAAGTTTTTGGTATGCGAATCGCACCACGATGCTCGACAGGAGACCGTCATGAAACTGATTAGTTTGCTTATTCTTTTGTCCCTTCTTGCGCCAATTCAGGCTCAAGCGGCGACAGATCATGCAAAAACCCAGCAACTGGTCAATGAACTGAAAACGCTGACCGATCAGGCCGAGCAGAATCGTTCTGCCAGTTATCGTTTTATTGATCAGCTACGAGATCTTACGGCGCGTTACGACTGGCCATGGGGGAAACGTGTGCTATTTGATGATTTCCGCGATGGCAACTTTCGCCAGAACCCAGCCTGGTATTCCAGCTCGAATGATTTCTGGGTGACCCCCAGTGTTGGCTTGCGCACAGCGTTGGATCGGCAATTCAATCAGGCGCGCTCCAATCAGCCGAGCACACCGCCAGTGCATGACCGGAAAAAAGAAGCCAGAGAAGCTATTCTCGGCATGATACTGGGTGGGGGCGTAGAGCAGACCGAGCCTGAACGCAGACCCTCCGGAACATTCGGACGCCCTGTGAGAGCCGATATTTCTACTCAGCTCCCTATCGATAATGGCTTCGCTATCACCATCAAATTAAGCGCCATGGGCCGGGGAAATCGCGATGGCTCATTCGAATTCGGCCCGTATCAAAGGCAGAATATGGAGTCCGGTTATCGACTGGTTTATCAGGGCGGCGCACGTCCTGCATTCAAACTGGTCAGCTACCGCAAGCAGATGAGATCCGTCATTGATTTATATGATCGTGGTAAACTATTGGCCGATGGCAATATGCATACCCTTAACTGGCAACGAACGCGCAGCGGGCGGATGACTGTTTTGCTTGATGGAAAACAAATTCTGAGTGTTCGTGACAGGAGTTACAGAGATGCGTTCAATGGCTTTGTGATGACCAATCGAGGCGGCGATTATGGCATCCGTTCCGTTTCAATTTTTGCGGCAGGAAAATAACCGAAACGGGCAGGAAGTCTTACATCATAACCTGATAACATTCGACCGCCGTAGTTCTATTTTTTACCTTCACGCTTCCTTTTGACTGCATGTTAATCACATTGCCGCACTGCCTGTGTATGGCTTCCCCGACCAGAATACTCTGCCCTTCGGCTAACTGCTCCAGCCGGACAGCCACATTCACGCAGTCGCCAATCACGGTATAATCCATGCGGTTTTTTGAGCCTACATTGCCCACCACCACATTCCCGCAATTGATGCCTATGCCGATCTGAAACCGGGGAAACCCTTTTACTTTGAACGCCGCCATCAGGCTTTGCATACTGTCTTGCATCTCAATGGCAGCTTGCAAAGCATTGAGCGGCCCTTTATCTGCATCCTCCACCAGCCCGAACGTAGCCATCAGTTCATCTCCGACAAATTTATCGAGCACGCCATGGTGTTTGAAAATAATTTCAACCATGGCATCAAAATATGCATTGAGCATACTTATCAACGCTTCCGGCTCCAGCCTCTCTGAAATGGTCGTAAATGAGCGGATATCAGCAAATAGAATGGTTGCCATCTGTTTATGGTTTTGCAGAGGCATATCTCCTTTCTCATTCACAATCCTGTTCACCAGATTCTGGCCGACATAGCGGCTCAATCGCTGCCGGGACAATTCCTCACCCCGCAATTTTTTCTGATATTGTTCAATATCGCGGGTATAAAGCATCATTCTTGTTGCCATATCCTGATAGTTGCGTGATGAGTCCTCGGATTCGGCCAGCATGACATTAAATGCTTCCACAATGTTTCTCAGCTCATCCGGTACATCTGAACCGATTTCAATGGATGTTCTTTTATTGGAACTGACCGCCTCAGCTGTCTTGTCGCTGACGTTTTTCAATTGCCATCCGAATTTCCGGATCACAGAAAACCCACTGAGATGTGCAACCAGTGCCGCCACAGCAACTGCAAGAATGGTTGGCGTCACTTCAATATCCAGAGCAATAATCAAATACAGTGCTAACAGATACGGAATAAAGCCGATCAGCATATAGCTGATCTGTTCCACTTTTTTAAACTGAGTGCCTTTACTCATGTAGAAGGATTGAACCCTGAAATGGGATTTTTTGTCTCAAATATCATGCGACCACTTACAGAGATTCCAATCATAGCTTTCGCATCTCCGTTGGTATTTTGCTGATCGGAGAAATGAATCCAAATCACCCTGGCCTCCGAAGACATGCTGGCGTCAAAGTTATCGGTGCCCGGCAAGCACACCTGGATATTCAGCTTCTGCCCTACAGCATACCAATCCGGATGATCGGTGAGATAGCACATGCCACTGCCGGAAATATTGCGCATTTCCCCACGGTCAGAAAACGGTTCGTCAGATCGGGATAAACCGTCAACTTCGACCAGAAAATCCAATGCGTAACGTTCAAAGTCGCGTTGTAATTCGTGCGCCTTCCGATCACTCATCGTTGTTCTCCCGTATCATTCATAGAGGTAGCATCCATAGAACTGGTTTTCATGGAACAACAAACAAGTTGCATGCCAATAGACTCATTTATGCAAACAGGTTGATGCTGCCCGAATCCAGCACAAACGGAACCGGAGTCCCCTCCGGATTGTATGACAAAATAAACAAAGCATTCCGGTGGTCGGGAATAACCGTATGCATGTGCTGCTGAGCAGTAGCCAGAGCAGCCACCGGGGTCTTTTGCATCTGCTTGAGCCTCCCCCGTCCTCCTCCAAGCGTCAATGCATACATTTGATTTGACTTGCCATTGTCGTATTGCAATCCCATCGCCACCGTCAGCTTCATAAAAGCCTCAGAAATACAGGCAAAAAATTCCCGTCAGAACAGCAGACATTGCCGCTCCGACATGGCATACGGATAAAAAAGATTCTTATCACATCATTCTAACCACCTGTTTTTAAAAAATATTTCCAGCACACCTCCTTAATAAATCATTGCTACACCCATTCTGGCACCGCATACAAGGTGCCATTAAACACATCTTTTCATTGCCAGTATTGAGGCGTAAGATTTCCATTGTGTTCGGCAAAGCCACTCGACTTTGCCAATACTCATGCCAGGCAGCCCACAGCATATGTCGGTTTTCAAATCATAACGGGGACGAAACATCATGAGCAATCAACAAAATAAATATGTATTCTCTTTCGAAGAAGGTGATGGCAAAAACAAACAGCTATTGGGCGGCAAAGGTGCCAACCTGTGCGAAATGACACAAATTGGTTTGAATGTGCCGCCGGGCTTCACTATTTCGACCGAGGCGTGTCTGGCTTATCTGGATCAGGGACAAACGCTGCCGGACGGAGCCATGCAGGAAATCCGCGACCAGATGACTGCTCTGGAACAAAAAACCGGCAAATTATTTGGCGATGCCCATAACCCGCTGCTGGTTTCAGTGCGCTCCGGCGCAGCCATGAGCATGCCCGGCATGATGGATACCATCCTGAATCTGGGCATGAACCAGGATTCCATTCAGGGCGAAATCGAGCAGACCGGTGATGAACGATTTGTCTATGATTCATACCGACGCTTTATCCAGTTATTCGGCAAGGTCGCGCTGGGCATTGCTGATGAACTGTTTGATGAACCCTTTGAAGCCATCAAAACACGTGAAGGCGTTAAGGAGGATGTTGGCCTGTCAGCAGACAATCTGAAGGAGATCTCCGCTGTCTTTCTGGAAATTGTGCATGGCCAAATCGGCCGCCCATTTCCTGAAGACCCGTATGAACAGTTGGAGATTGCGATCAAAGCCGTATTTGGTTCATGGATGGGGCGGCGAGCTGTGGATTATCGTCGTGAGTTCAATATCACACCAGAGATGGCCAATGGCACGGCGGTTAATGTCTGCACCATGGTATTCGGCAATCGTGGCAATGACTCGGCTACTGGCGTGGCCTTCACACGTAATCCCGGCACCGGTGAGAATGAATTTTATGGCGAATACCTGGTCAATGCACAGGGTGAAGATGTGGTGGCCGGTATTCGTACGCCGAAAGCGATTGCCCGGATGGCTGATGAAATGCCGGAAATTCACCGCCAACTGGAATCATTGCGCAGCAAACTCGAAAATCATTATTGTGAAGTACAGGATTTCGAGTTCACCATTGAGCGGGGTACGCTGTACTGCCTGCAAACGCGCAACGGCAAAATGAATACACAGGCTATGGTGCGCACTTCAGTCGAACTGGTGGAAGAAGGCTTAATCAGCAAAAAAGCGGCGCTGCTTCGCATCGCACCAGAATCATTAGAGCAAATGCTGTTTCCGCGACTCGATCCGAATGCCAGTGATTCACCCATTGCCTCCGGACTGCCTGCCAGTCCGGGGGCG
>CAJXNE010000124.1 GCA_913056285.1 uncultured Zetaproteobacteria bacterium
CGAAGGATTCGTTGCGGGCAAATGAACAAGTCAGGGCGCGGCAGCATTTATGAATTGTCCGGGTTAGCTGTAACTACCCTGTGATTTTCGTTTCCACCTGAACTGAACCGACTTCATCCACCTGATCATCTGCTGTCGGCCACAAGGGGAAGATTCGGCGTTTATCGATTTTTCTGTAAGTCATATATGTTTCAATCAAATGACTGGTACGCCGAATGCGCTGCTTCATTTCCTCAGTTAACACCGCGCCAGTCCATTGGGGTCTGAGCACAATCATCATCTCCGGATGCTGGCGTAGTTTTCTCACTACTACGGACAAGCGTTTGCGTTCATTTAATGACAGCCGTTTCCGGCCATGCAAACGAATACGTGCTTCTATGGCTGTATCTATGTTATTTTTTTCAGCATCTACTTCTCGCCAGCTGCCTGATTTAGCCACATCATGCATCGCTGTCAGCATGGATAAACCGAACCGTTCCAGCGTAAACGGTTGTGAATGCCATAATCCGCTTACATCATATTGCAGCGCAATCACGCCGGGACTCTGCTCCAGACGCTGCAATAACTCTGGCGCGCTATATCCGGTTCGGGACAGCAACGGGTCGGCTGTAAAAACGCCTGTCTCCATCTGACCCTGAAGTAATTGAAGCTTTACCTTGCCGTGATAGCTGTCCTGCTCTTGCCCGTCTTGCAGCTGCAAGCTGGCCGATAAACGCCCCTGAATCAGACGCGGAATACCGGATGCAACCATCCAGTTATGCAGGAAAAACGGTTCTGCCAGATTCAGACCGGCATCGCCCCGGAAACGCTGTATATCCGATAATGCTTGCCATCGGCCTTTCAGGTAAAAATCACTGCCGCCGACTTCTGCTGTCACAGCAATATCCGACCATTGATCGCTTTGAATATTCGCAGCCTCGATATTCACCTTATCCGCCCAAAGGGCCTGCTCTTTCCCAACGCTGATTTGACCATTCTTCAGATTCAAATGAGTGATAGCGATATGATGATTACGCATCGTGGTTACCCACCATGCTGCACCACTTTGAGAAGCTCCCTCGTTGTTGGTCGGCTCAGCCACATGCAATGCCAACGGATGGAGAGCGGCAATATACTGCCACCCCTGCGTATCGATGCTGTTGATGACCTGAGCCTCCACCCCCATACCGACCGGGCCGAATCGCAAGCTGATTTGATCGGCCCGGATCACATCGCCGCCATGCGCAAGGTTTAACTCCCGAACACTCGCCCTGCCCTGCATCTGCCATTCGCCATGATCTACTGTAATGCCTGCCTTCAGTTCAGTATCTCCGGACAGCTTCACCGGACGTTCTGCATCATCCTGTAACGGCAGCAACGGGCGCAGTCGGACCACCGGGATATGCCGGCCCTGTAATCTGATCCTGGCCGATACCAACTGCCCCCGGCTGTTTTTTTCTGCTTTTCCTCGCAGTTGCCAATGTGGCTGATCTTTACCCTTCCCTTCACCAGCCGGTTTCGTACTGTTATCCGCACTATTTTCATCGTGTGTATGCAGTTTGAATTTTAGTGATTCGCCCTGTCGGCTACTGACTCGCCCGTCCAGTGATTCCAGTGTCACCTTGCCCTGCGGCATGGCCAGCGCCAGCACCATATTCTGAACATTTACTTTGTCCGCATTGATATTCCAGTCTACACCTTTTTCCGCATCCCCGCCCTCAACAGTATAGCCCTGCTGTGCACTCACAAGATCGGCATCTGCACCAACCGCCTGTTCATCGAGCGCACGGGCTGCAACATCCGCCCGCTTTGTTTGTAACACCAGTCTGGAATCCAGCATATCGACTTCAGCCAGTTGAAGTTGGTGTTTGGCCGTTTGAATAGCCGCGTGTTTGTAATTAATTCGACTCCAGTACCATGCCGGAGACCCATCACTGTCCGGGTGAGCATAGGTAACATCATGCAAGAAGCCCTGGTCGCTGCTGATATGCCAGTTTCCGGGCTGCCCCTGCCAATGTATTTTACCATCAATCCGGGCTGAAACTAACCGGCGTTCACCAATTGCTGGCAATGAATCCGACCATGGATCCAGTGGCCATGCCGCTGCATCGACATCGACCTGCCAACGGCCGCCATCTGCTGTCGCAACATATTGTGCTCGGCCCGTACCTGTCTCGAATTGCATGTCCCCACGAATGTTCAAGGACGACTGCGGCTTATTGACCTGGCTGCTGGTGGACCAGTCCAACCCTCCACGCAGGCGACTTGTGCCCAGGTTGCCAACCATATGTTTGAGCCCCATGGCTGCCACCAGCTTTCCTGCATCCAGTCCCTGCCACTTGAGCCAGCCTTTGGATAACCACTGTTCGGTTTGTTGCGGAACCGGAGAGCCGGGCCTGACATTCATATCCCACTGCCCGCTGATCCTACCTTGCTGCATCTGTGCCGAACCGGTAATGCGGCGCATGGCATTTTGAAGATGCTGGCGGACTGATATGCCGTTTAATTCAAGCGGAGGTGTGTCTTTGTCATGCAGATATAATTTGATGTCGCCGTTATGCACGGTAAGCGATGTGGCCGCCTGCCAGATCTGCTTCAGATAGCGATCATGTCGCCAGATTTCGGGTACACCATCGATATGAGTGATTTCTGCTTTGAGTCCGGAGATATCCATGGTGCCAATACGTGGTGCATCACTGGTTAGTAATTTCGGATTGGCTCGCAGTAATATCTGCCCGATGTTGATCGCGTCGTCACCGCGTTCAATGTGGATATCCTGTAAAATCAACCCATTCCTCAGCAAATGATATCGCACATCGCCGATATCGACATGGGCGCGATCACCCCAGGCATGAATCAGCTTTGCCGCATGTTTCTGTGCATGTACCTGAATGGACAACTGCATGGCAATGGCCAACAGGCCGACCACTGCAATTGCAGCCAGATACCACCGGGCAGCAAATGGAAACACGCCAACCGGATGATGGAATATGTGTTTCAGATTTGCCCCAGACTAACGCACATGGTTCATTAGCCCTGCCCGGAACGTTGCAATTTCTCAATTACTGATTGATCTTCCAGCGTGGATATGTCCGAGGTGATATCTCGTCCGGCCGCAATATCCCTGAGCAGACGTCGCATGATTTTTCCCGAACGCGTTTTCGGCAAGCTATCGGCAAAACGAATATCGTCCGGCTTGGCGATGGCACCAATCTCTTTGGCGACATGCGCACGCAGTGCATCCACCAGTGCCTCGTTCCATGCTGCTTTAAGCACCACGAAGGCGCATATTGCTTCACCCTTAATGTCATCCGGGCGACCCACCACGGCAGCTTCGGCGACGCTGTCGTGCGAAACCAATGCCGATTCTATTTCCATGGTACCCAGGCGATGGCCAGAAACATTCAGCACATCATCCACCCGTCCCATAATCCAGAAAAAACCGTTGTCGTCGCAACGTGCGCCATCACCGGCAAAATAAAACGTGTTGTTGAACTTTTTCCAGTAGGTATCGACATAGCGTGCATCATCATTCCAGATACCGCGCAGCATCGATGGCCATGGTTGGCGAATCACCAGCAAGCCACCGCTATCGGTCACCAGTTTGCCCTGTTCATCCACGATGGCTGCATCAATACCGGGCAGCGGCAGGGTCGCCGATCCCGGCGTAGTCGATGTCGCAAAAGGTAATGGTGCAATCATGTGACCGCCGGTCTCTGTCTGCCACCAGGTATCGACAATCGGGCAACGCCCTTTGCCAATCACATTGTGATACCACATCCATGCTTCCGGATTAATCGGCTCGCCAACCGTGCCGAGCACACGCAGATTCGACAAATCATGTTGATTCGGCCATTCATCGCCAGCCTTAATCAGCGCCCGGATGGCGGTCGGTGCGGTATAAAACACAGTGACCCCATGCTCGGCGCAGATTTTCCATAATCGGCCCGGATCAGGATATGTCGGCACGCCTTCATACATCAGCGTGGTGCCGCCGCAGGCCAGCGGCCCATACACCGAATAGGTGTGGCCGGTAATCCAGCCGACATCCGCCGTACACCAGAACACATCCGTTTCAGGCTGGAAATCAAACACCCATTGCATGGTTAATCTGGCCCACAGCAAATAACCGGCTGTGCTATGCAGAATCCCTTTCGGTTTGCCGGTAGAGCCGGATGTATAGAGAATAAATAACGGGTGCTCCGAATCCACCGTCAGCGCTTCGCAACTATCGGGTTGCACCTTCAGGGCATCATGCCAATCGATATCGCGACCAGCGGTTTTGCCAACCTCATTGCCGGCATGACGTACCACCAAGACATGCTGAATACAGTGGCAACCACCGCTCAAGGCATCATCCACTTTCGGCTTGAGCGCATGTACGCCGCCACGGCGACCGCCGCCATCGGCAGTAATCACCAGTTTTGCTTCAGCATCTTCAATCCTTTCACGCAGTGCATTGGCCGAAAATGCACCGAAAACAACCGAGTGAATGGCTCCGATTCGGGTGCAGGCCAGCATGGCAATGGCGGCTTCGGGAATCATCGGCATATAAATCACCACCCGATCTCCCGACTCAATGCCCAGTTCACGCATGGCATTGGCGGCGCGGCAGACATCTGCCAGCAGTTCGACGTACGAGATTCGGCGTACCTCGCCTGCTTCGCTTTCCCAGATAATGGCAGTACGATCACCTGATCCTGCCGCTATATGCCGATCCAGACAATTCTCGGACAGGTTCAGTTTGCCATCTTCAAACCAGCTGAAGAACGGCGCGCGCTCCCTGTTCAATACGCGCGTGAATGGCGCGCGCCAATCCAGATGCTCCCTGGCCAAATCACGCCAGGTGGCATCAAAATCGTCGGAGAAACACCTGCGCAATGTGTGGTATTCATCCAGCGATCCGATATTGGCATGTTGATTCTGCTGCGGCTCAAAAATGCGTGTTTCTTCGAGTATACTGGCAATGGTTGATGACATGATATCCCCTCCAGACTCATTTCTAGCAGGCATCCGGGCAGTGAACAACACTAAATAATAATCGGAGCACTTCCGATTGCGTGCAAATACGCTAACATACCGCATGCAGAAAATTTGCCAGATTCATACCAGCGTTACTTCCATGACCGAAGCACGCATGCTTGCCAACGATCTCATGCGTACGCATCTGGCAGCATGTGTGCAAATCTCCGGGCCTGGCATTTCCATTTATCGCTGGAAAGACAAGATAGAGCAGTCTGATGAATATTACATCAACATCAAAACAAGCGCTGCACGCGGCGACGATGTGGTCAACTGGCTGAAACAACACCATCCTTATGATCTGCCGGAAATTATTTGGACGGAATGTGAAACGACCGAAGCCTATGCTGGTTGGGTTCATGCAGAAGCATTGTAAGGGCTTGCTGATTCCCCAGACCAAGCGGCGGGACATTCGCTGTTGTGCCTCTGCGCCACTATAAACTGGAGTTTATATGATTGAAGTTACATTTGCCGGAGCGCTGGTTGCCGGGTTATTATCTTTTCTGTCACCCTGCGTATTACCACTGGTGCCCGCCTATTTATCTTATATTTCAGGTGTATCCGTGAATGAATTACGTCAGCACGATGGTGAACAGACCGGTTCCGTACGCAGGCATGCGCTTGGGCAATCATTATGGTTTATTGTCGGCTTCAGCCTTGTTTTCATTGCACTCGGCGCTTCGGCATCGTTACTCGGTCAATGGATGCTGATGCACATGGCTGTACTGGGTAAAATCGCCGGCGTCATCATTATTGTGTTCGGACTGCACTATACCGGCATCATTCGCATCCCGTTGCTGATGATGGAGGCGCGTTTTGATACCGGCGGTATCAATGCCAAACATGGCATCGGCGCTTTGGTTCTAGGGGCTGCTTTCGCTTTTGGGTGGACGCCGTGTATTGGCCCGATCCTGGGCGCTATTCTGGCTGTAGCTGGAGCCCAAGCTGAAATGATGCATGGTATCCTGTTGCTGGCTACCTATTCTCTCGGGCTGGGCATCCCCTTCCTGCTGGCTGCGCTGGCGACTGACTCCTTTCTGCGCTGGGCGCAGCATTTCAAAGCACACTTCGGCATGATAGAGAAGGTATCCGGCGTCCTGTTAATTCTGGTTGGGATACTGATTTTCCTGGGCAGTTTCAGCATCATCTCTGCATGGCTGATTGAGTGGTTCCCTGCCTTGGCCGATATCGAAGGCGCCTTCTCCCAGCCCTGAGATCTACACAACCGCATCGGCTCAGACATGGGACCAAGCCATGCCTGTTTGACCAATAAAAA
>CAJXNE010000125.1 GCA_913056285.1 uncultured Zetaproteobacteria bacterium
CTTCAAACTAAAACGCCGCACCGGCAAGCCGCTTTTCATCACCCGGCTAATCTCGCCCAGGCGCACATTGGTAAACAGCGGCGACTTATCAAGTTTGCGCATAAAACTGGCTACCGCCTTGTTACTTTCGCCCAGGCCGGACAACTCAATGCTACTGCCCGTATCGGTAATTTTATCCAGCCAGACATTTTCAGGGATCACAATAGAAACCCCATGCAGTGTCTTCAGGGAACGGAAACGACCTTCCTGCAAACGATCGACAATTTTGAGCTTGCGTTCCACATCGGTACGTAGACTAGCCAGATTGGCAATCGTGCCGATTTTGCTCTTCAAATCTTCGTTCTGTTTCTGAACCGCAATTGTTTCTTCTTTCAGGTCGGCCAGCTGCAAGGATGCAAACGTATGCGCTGCCAGCGCAAGCAGGGAGGCCAACACAACAACGCCAAGAAATATGCTGACATGTTGCATGGTTTGCTGCTGCTGACGCGCCACACGATAGGGAATAAGATTAATGCGAATCATGCGTCAAAGCTCCGCAATGCCAGCCCGATCGGCACCATCATCATCGCACCATTCCGCCTCAAACTATCCGCATCAAATTTGCGCGAAGATACACTGATCGCATCAAATGGATTCAATACTGCCGTATCAATGCCCAGCCGTTGCTCCAGCTCTGTTGCAAGATTCGGTAACAATGCGCAACCGCCGCTAAGGTAGAGTTTACGCACCGGAAAATCGGGTCGGCTGGCAGAATAAAAATCCAGCGAGCGCACCAGCTCGGAAGTCAGGCCGACATAAAATCGTTCCAACGCATCCACATCGATATCTTCAAAATCTTCTGTCTTTAACTGCTCGGCAGCCTGATAGCTGATGTTATGCGCTTTCTGAATCTCTTCAGTTAAATTGCCGCCGCCATAAAACTGATCGCGCACAAACGCCATACGGCCATCAATCAACACATTGATATTCATCATATTGGCGCCGATATTTACCAGTGCATTCACCTCGGCATCCTCGTCCGGCAGCGCATATTCACCACCTGTCGGGGCCGCATGCTGGTCGGTGATTTCAGCCGCATTTTCCAGCGCAAAAACAGCGCAGTCCATGCATTTTGCATTCAGGCCGGCCTCGCTGAGCACCAGTTGGTAATCTTCCACCACTTCCCGCTTGCAGGCCACCAGCACCACATCCATTTTCTCCGGGTCATCGGCGGAAATACCCTGAATATGAAAATCCAGAAATACATCATCAATATCATAGGGAACATGCTGATCGGCTTCGTACTCAATCTGCGCTTCCAGCTCAAATTCAGTGGTCACCGGCATGCTGACGGTTTTGATAATCACAGCGTTGCCGGCCACAGCCAGTGCCGCATTTTTAGTGGAAGGTCTGGCATTGCGCACAGCCTCAGTCAGCGCCTCGGATACAGCGGTAGAATCAATAATAGTATTTTCCACAATAGCGTCGCGCGGCAATGGCACCACCGCCATAGAGGCCAACTCGAAACCTGAACGCGAACGCGTCAATTCCACCAGCTTGATGCCGGTCGAGCTGATATCGATACCCATCACGCCTTCAGACTTATTTGAAAATAAGGACACTTACCCTCCACCGTTTATGCACCACTATTACAAAACACTGCAACTTACCTTATCAAAAGAGATAATGTCAAGTTCGATGACCGTCTTGTGTGCAAATTCAGGCTGCACAACGCGCTCTGGCCAGAATCTAGCGTGCAATCAGATAAACGCATCAATTCAAACCCGCCACTTTCCATCGGATAGCAAGTGTCAAGCCAAACAACTGCCAAACAACGATACATGGCATCACTTTTATCTATCGCCTGCGAATCACTTCCGCCTGCTGAAATGCTGCTTTTGCCTGCTTTGCATCGCCGACCCCCTCATAAGCCTTGCCCAGATAATCATATACCCGCCATGGCATATCATCGCCCATAACGCGAATCGCCTCACGCAATTTTTCGATTGCATCATGATAGCGTTTCATCACCACATAGATCCGACCGAAGCGATAAGGCAGGTCTTCATCCTCCGGGTCAATCACGCCTTCCAGTCGATAATGCTCCAGCGCACTGGGGAAGTCGCCAAGCCGCTCAAAACACGCTGCCATATTAAAATGGGTATTGTTGTGGCTGGGATCCAGTTCAAGCGTCTTTCGAAATGCTGATAACGCCTCGTGGTATTGATGCGATTTCATCAAACGATAACCAAGATGATGAAATGCATCGGCATTGCTGCCGCTGTCATATAATCGTTGCATATAATACTGTTGAACAGCGCGATAGGATAGATTGAAATTCTTGTCATATTCAAACGCAAGCTCTTTCCAGCGACGCGTAAACGATGAATCCCCCAACCTGAGTACGCTATGCCAGACCAGTTCAGCAGGGTAAGTCGGGGGAGTCTGCCCCACTGCCCTGCGCACCTGTCCCAGATCCATCGCCTGACGCAACCGCTGTTTAAAATCCTCAATACCCCGCCCGCTCAGGCGCGCCATCTCAAATTCCAACGCCGGATAATCAGCTTCGTTGAGGCGCACTTTGGCATCAGTGACCAGCGGCAATACATCATCGATCAACAACTGATATTTCAGCCATTCCGGTATAATCCCCTCACGCATCAAATTGTCGTAAATTTCCTGGCCCGGCCTGAACCGGGGTAAATCGTGTGCGTTAACCGGCTCATCGGAACAGATGAGCAGAAAATAGGAAGATTTGATATACAGCAGCGCGCAGTGCCTGAAACTGTGTTTGATGGTGTTCAGGATAATATCCACACCCTTGTCGCCAATGCGAGCATCCATCCAGGTCACATAAACGCCATCCGGTTTTAAACGCTGCTTCACCACATTGAAAAAATCGCGTGTATAGAGTTTTGATGAACTGAAATATAACGGCGTCGTCACCGTATTGAGAATCAGATCGTATTGCTTGTGCGCCGCCCGGGTATAATGAATGGCGTCATCGACAATAATATTCACCTGTGGATTGGATTCGATATCGAAATTCCATTGTTTCATACGGAACAGGTTATTGCGCACCACCGGGTTGATTTCAACCACATCGGTATGCCCGAACAGCTGGCCGACTACCGAGGCTGTCGCACCACTGCCTAAACCCAGCACCAGCGCCTGCTCGGTGTGCGGCGCGTAATAGGATGAGACAGCGCCGACAATGCGTTCGGACGGATTATTGAGCGGGATGCTGTTATACCCGTTGATGAAGAAGTACGGACTGCCATCCACACGATTGATGGCAAATACATCCTGATAACCCTTATATCGCTGTGAAGACACCGATGTCTGGCGCGCCTCGTTCAAGTCGTCGGTATCGCGGAAATTGGTATAACTGATATACAACAGATTCTCATCCCAGTTGGCTGCAAATAACGCGCCACTGCCCAGCAATAGCAGACCGGCCAGCAAGACAGGAACGCCTTTCCGCCCTGCATGCAATAACAACGAGACAGCCGCAAGCAGGCCGATCACCAGCATAATCTCGCCATAATCCAGATAGCGATGCAGCACAAATACCATCAGCAGAAAGCCAGCCACATTGGCCATAGAAGCGACAAACAGTAAATGCCCGGAATCCCGGCTAACATCTTCGCACGCTTGATTGCGTCCGGCATGGCCACCGAGCAGAGCAGGCACTGTGGCTCCGAAGGCCAACGATGGCAAACCCATCAGTATCAATAAACACAGCCATTTGAGCAACACGACCATGGCGTAGCTGGCCGATGCCGGCTCATACCATGTCGCATACAGGTAGGCGACCGGTTCCATACTGAGGAAGAACAACAATACGCCAGCCAGAGCGAGTAACACGATGGTTTGAAACGATAGTTGAAAACGACGAACCAGTATCGAACCCAGAGCAATCCCCAGCAGCACAATGGATAACACCAGTGCAAACGATTCGCGAAACGGACCCAATAACATTTCGGCCAGTTTCACCATCAGTAGCTGGAATATCGCCGAGGCCATGCTGACAGGCACAAGCGCCAGCCAGCCTTGCCGGAAAATGGCGGCGTTGATGGTCATTTCGGGCGCTGCATGATGATGCTGTTCAGGTACGACAAAACCAAACCGCAATATGATCGCCACAACCACATTAAGGCCGACAAAGCAGAGCACCGTCCCTTCAATGCCAAAGCTGCGCAATAACACAAATTCAATCAGAATCGCCGTCAGCGCAGCACCGATATTATAGATCGCATAGACGGTGGAAAATTCAGAGCCAGCTTTTTCAGAATCTGATCGCCCAGAGCCCGATTGTTCAGATCCAGAGTGCTCAGAACCCGATTGTTCAGAACCGGCCCCCAACCGATTCATATAACCGGCAAACAAGGGCACGCTGCACCCGATCAAAAAAGCCGGTGCCAGCAACAGCAGAATGCAGGCGATAATACTACCGGTTAAGCCGCTCGGCAGAAACGGCAGGCTGGCATACAGCAGCGCATCCAGTGCACCGGAGCCGAACACAAAGGCCGCGCCGCACACGCCAATGAGCAACTCGATCAGCCACAACCATTGCCATAATCGCCATGCATAGCGGGAACCGATGCCGATGCCGAGCAGAAAGGTAATCAGAATCGCCGCAGACACCGCAAACTGATCGCCAATCAGATTGCCCAGCATGCGCCCATAGAGAATTTCATACGAGATGCCGGCCAGACCGGACATCAACAACAGGAATAAAAAAAGCTTATGCTTCATTCAAAAGCCTTAGCAAAAAGAACGCCAAAAAATAGTTGGCGCAGTGGTGTTTTGCTATATCAACGGTTCAGCCCATTCAGTAGCCCATTTAAAGCCCAATCCGCAGCAGCCTGTTGCAACAAGGGTTCGGCATTGGCCATCGCCTGCTGCACGTCAATCCCGGACAGGCAGCAAGAGCAAACCGCATCAAACGCCGTCTGCATCATTTCCGGCTGTTCAACCATGCCTGAAATCAGCGCTGTTTTGACGCCGTGGCTACCGGCTTTGGCGGCAACAACCATAGGCAATTTTCCATCCAGAGTCTGGGCATCGCTTCTCCCCTCACCTGTCACCACCCAATCCACCGTTTGCATAAGTTGATCGAACCCGCAGGCATCCATCACATATTCAGCGCCTGAAAGCATGTCAGCGCCCAATAATTTCAGCGCAAAACCCAATCCTCCGGCAGTGCCCGCGCCAGCATCGCGCATGGCCGAAACCCCGAATGCCTGTTCACATAACCCGCCCCAGCATTGCATGGACGATTCAACTTCTGCCAGACGATTGTCCTGAATCCCCTTTTGTGATCCGTACACATGCACAGCGCCCAGACTGCCGCATAAGGTATTTTGCACATCAGATAGAATCGTGATCCGAACATGATTCAAACGCGGATCGATTGCGCTTGCATCAACCTGCTCCGCCTGCATCATGCCTTTCAAATCGAGTGACACAAGCAAGCCATCCTGATCCAGCACACGGCAACCAAGCATGGCAAGCAAGCCCAAACCGCCATCCACCGTAGCACTGCCGCCAAGCGCAATGCGAATGTCCTGCACGCCCGCATCCAGCGCAGATAATACCGCTCCACCCAGCTTCATACTGCCGCGCCGGAATACATCGTGCTGCATATCCGGCAAGTTCAAGCCAATCAACCGAGCCGACTCAATCAGGGCGCAGAGGGTTCCGTGATCCTTGAAATAGAGGATGTTATCTCGTACATCGCCACCGCATTGCGATTGCAACACATCCATCGTCCCCTCGCCGCCATCGGCCAGCGGCATGGCAATAATTTCAGCATCCGGCATCACCGACCTGATCCCTGCCGCCATTGAACTGGCAGCCTCAACCGCTGTCAGCGAGCCTTTAAATGCATCGGGAGCGAGCAGAATACGCATAGCAGCAAGCTAACCTGAATGAACCGCAAAAACAGCCGCCCGTGCTTTTGGCCTGATTTGTTAACGCGCATGGACTTTTTCCACCCCGTGGTATGAAACAGCGCCACAGCGTTGAAAAACTCATGCAGGCGCGTTGTTTGTTTCATGTTAAATAGAAAACTGAAAATCAGAGTAAGGCATGTCGAGATGATAGGAAGAGTGCTTGATATTATTGTAAATATGAATATATACTTCCGATATGCAAGG
>CAJXNE010000126.1 GCA_913056285.1 uncultured Zetaproteobacteria bacterium
CGGTTCATGTTGGACTCTAATATGGTGGCGCTTCAGGGACTCGAACCCCGGACACACGGATTATGATTCCGTTGCTCTAACCAACTGAGCTAAAGCGCCGTGAAGGTCGCGCATTTTAGGGAGAAGAGGCTTTCCGTCAATGCCCGATTCACTTATCTCGCCTCCCCTCGTCGCAATCATCCTTGTGCTTTGCTATCGTTCGCTCATTGTCATGGTCATGACCGTTTAAATATGAAACAATCAACATGTGCGTTAAGGGGAAAAGATTGGGTTCTTCAGATTCTTCAGATCATAAAGTGAAACGTATTCTTTCCGGCATGCGCCCGACCGGTCGGCTGCATCTGGGCCACTATAAAGGCGTGCTGGAAAACTGGCTGAAATTGCAGGATGAACATCAGTGTTTCTTTTTTGCCGCCGACTGGCATGCCCTGACCACCGATTATGCCAATCCGTCCATCGTCAAGGATACTATCTGGGACATGTTGATTGACTGGCTAGCCGTGGGCATTGATCCGGAAAAAGCCGTGGTATTTATCCAGTCGGAAGTGCCGGAACATGCTGAACTGCACCTGCTGTTTTCGTTTATGACTCCGCTATCATGGCTGGAGCGCGTACCGACGTATAAAGACCAGATCGAGCAGCTGCGCGAAAAAGATCTCGGCACTTATGGTTTCCTCGGCTACCCGTTATTGCAGGCTGCCGATATCCTGATTTATCGGGCCGACGGCGTGCCGGTCGGCGAAGATCAGGTGCCGCATGTGGAGCTGACCCGAGAAGTGGCCCGCCGCTTTAATCATTTGTACCGCAAAGGTATCCCGCCGCTGTTTCCCGAACCGCAATCGCTGCTCATGCCTGCTGCCAAATTGCCGGGGCTGGACGGACGCAAAATGAGTAAATCCTATAACAATGCCATCGAACTGAGCGAAACATGGAAAGTCACCGAGAAGAAGGTGAAAACCATGCCGACTGATCCTGCTCGCGTGCGCCGTAACGACCCGGGCACGCCGGAGAAATGTCCGGTCTGGGATTTCCATAAAGTCTATTCAAGCGAAGAAGAGCGCGCTTGGGTGCAGGAAGGATGCAGCACCGCAAGCATCGGCTGCATCGATTGCAAAATGTGCATGCTGAAACATCTGGAAGAAGAACTGCAACCGATCCGTGATCGCCGCGCCGATATCGCTTCACGCCCCGATGATTTGCGCGATATTGTTCGCGCCGGCAATGAGCGGGCTCGCATCGAGGCAGGTCGCACCATGGAAAAAGTGCGCAAAACGCTGAAAATGGGTTACCGTGTATGACAATGTCGGCCCAGGTTCCGCTGATCCCCACCGATGAAGCGCAGCAAGCGCTGCCGTCGGTACAGCTTGATCAGTTTGAGGGGCCGTTGGATGTGTTGCTGCATCTAATCCGATCACAGGAACTCGATATCTTCGATATTCCGATGGCCATCATTACCGAACAATATCTCGGCATACTGGACGTTCAGGAGCAACTCGATCTGGAAATTGCCGGCGATTACCTGGTCATGGCCAGCACCCTGATGCAATTGAAATCGCGCATGCTGTTACCCCGCCCCGAAGTAGATGATGAGGGCAATGAGATTGATCCGCGCGCCGAACTGGCTGCCCGGTTGATTGCTTATGAGCAATACCGCATGCTGGCCGAAGAACTGGGCGAGCGACCACTGATGGGGCGCGATGTGTTTGTGCGTTCCATTTTTCCGGAAGCCGATGATGTGGAACGGCCGTTGCCGGAAGGCGATCTCGATGCTTTGTTGCTGGCCTTTCGCAGCGTGCTTAAACGGGTCGGCGGTGAAGTTCGCCATCAGATTTTCACCGAAACGATGAGTGTGCGCGAACAAATGACCGTGGTATTGCAAGGTTTACGCCAAGGCGGCATGCAACTGGATGAACTGCTGCGCGATTCGCCCGGCCGTGAAGCGCTGGTCACCACTGTGCTGGCGATTCTGGAGCTGTGGCGTCAGCAGAGCATCACTGTCGTGCAGAATGAAAATTACGGCGCCATTACCCTGCTGCCGAAGGAGGCACTGCATTGAGTGTGCTATCCTGCCAAATCGAGGCGCTTGTACTGGCCAGTGATGAGCCGGTCAGCCTGCAAAAAATGCGCGACTTGCTGGGTGAGTCTATTTCTTCCGCAGATATTCGCGCGGCCTTAGCGGAGCTTGAAACCTGGTATAGTAAGCGCGGTATTCATTTCGTTCAGGTGAGCGGCGGCTGGCAGTTTCGCACCGCCCCGGCGCACGGCAAACTGGTACGCCAATTATGGCACGTCAAACCGCCACGCCTTTCCCGCTCAGCGCTGGAAACGCTGGCTATTATCGCCTATCGCCAACCCACCACGCGCGCTGAAATCGAAGCATTAAGGGGCGTGAAAGTATCCAGCCAGATGATTGCCACCTTGCAGGAACGCGGCTGGATTAAGGTGCTGGGGCGCAAGGAAGTGCCGGGACGGCCGCATTTATATGGCACCGGCAAAGCGTTCCTGACTGATTTCGGTTTGGGCTCACTGAAGGATTTACCCGATTCCACCCAGTTAATGGATGAAGATGAAATTCAGCAAATGGTAAACGGCCCGTTCGCGCAGCAAGCGCCAGTGGTTGATCAGGTCGAAATAAATAAGAGTGAACAAATGATCGAATCACATGAGTAAAAACAGAACATTCAAGCCCCGAACACGCAGCATGCCAGATAAAGCGGATTCGACGCAGGCTAATAATGTTGCAAACAGTGCTGCAAAAAGTACTGCAAACGGTGCTGCTGTCGAAAGCGGCGAACGCATCAATCGTTATCTGGCTGGTTGCGGACTGTGTTCGCGCCGCGAAGCCGATCGCTGGGTGCAGGCCGGTCGCGTATCGGTCAATGGTAAGCCGTGTTGCGAGCCCGGTACAAAAATCAAACCCGGTGATCGTGTCGCCGTGGATGGAAAAGCAGTCGAACGCCAGCTCAGCCATACCTATATCCTGTATAACAAACCGTCTGGCCAACTCTGTTCGCGCAAGGATGACAAGCGCAAACGGCCTCTGATTTATGATTTTCTCGATGTTGCGCCCAATGTGCAGTCGGTCGGCAGACTGGATATGGATACCGAAGGCTTACTGATTCTTACCGATGACGGCAATCTCACCCGTGCACTGACCAGACCGGGCGCAAAAGTTGCGCGTGAATACCGGGCTCGTGTGGCCGGTATGGTCGAAATGGAAACACTGGAGAAATTGCGTCGTGGCGGCATCGATATCGGCGAGGGCGATAGTAGCGATGCATGGGAAATAACAGTCGATTCGGAAACGAAGGGACATACCTGGCTGACCATCGTGATATTCCGGGGTCGCTGGCGTGAAGTGCGTCGTACGCTGGAGGCCTGCGGACACCCGGTACGTCGGCTGATGCGCACCCGATTTGCATCGCTCCGGCTGGAAGAAGGCATGCCGCGCGGCAGTTATCGCAAACTCAATCGCAATGAAATCAAGCGATTAAAGTCCGGATAATGATGTCACTCTCCCCGCTTCAGGTCTATGAAAAGCTGTTATCCACATACGGCCCCCAGCACTGGTGGCCGGCGGATACTGCATTTGAAATGATGGTCGGTGCCATCCTGACCCAGAACACCAGTTGGCAAAATGTTGAGACGGCCATCGCCAGTTTAAAAACGCACGACATGCTTGACTGCGAAGCCATTGCCAGCTGCAACCTGCAGCAGCTTGGTGAGATCATTCGCTCATCCGGTTCTTATATGCAGAAGGCCCGCTATTTGCAGCAGTTCTCCCTGTTCTATTATAACAATGGCAAACGCAAGGGTATGATGAAATGGCCAGCAAGCACGATGCGCAAGCAGTTGCTAAACGTGCATGGCATCGGCCCGGAAACAGCCGACTCCATGCTGCTCTATGCGCTGGATAAGCCGATATTTGTCGTCGATGCCTACACCAAACGGCTGTTTGTACGACTCGAACATTTCAGCCATAGCATGGACTACGACAGCATTCAGCATTACTTCCAGCAGCGTTTGCCGGAGAGCCTGCCTTTGTTTCAGGAATTCCACGCCCTGATTGTCGAGCACGCCAAGCGCTATTGCCAGGTTAAACCGTTATGCATGGAGTGCCCGCTATTCGAATGCTGCCCTACTTCCTCCGGGTCAACCATAGAGGTCAGCCGATTCATCGTGCCAGAAGCGGATTGATTCGCTCATGTAGCTCGCTGAACATCTTGAATTCATGGTCAGTAGCAGAAAATGCTTTTTTGGCCTGAATGCCCATCCCACAGTGACTCATCAATGAAAAAAGGATGCTATCACAACGGATAACAGCCTTATTGAGTAAATGGATAGAAATAACCCCTACCTCTGTGCGAACCCTCATAAGTTGAAAGCTATTTCATGCATAAGGTGAAATTTTCTACAAAAAATGTGGCACGTTGGCATATTCCCCCTCCCTGGCCCCCAAGGGTGCATACTAGCGCCTTCGACTCAATGATTGTTTGCATTAACTGCAATGGTGTGAATAATGTGAAAAATGTTTTGTCGATTAACACGCGTTGCAACAATCCATGCCGGCTACCCATTCCGGGGCAAAATCATCGAAAAATCAGATGGTTGTGTTCACGCCGTTCAGATGAAGCAGGTGGAACGGCTACATGGAATAAGGTGGGACGATTTAGTTTTGACGGATTTGCCAGGACGGGAACCTTCCCGCTGGCTTGAGTCCGGTGATGTTGTTTTCGTAGCGCGAGGGATGAAAAATTATGCTGTAGTGGCAGATAACCCGCCTGCAAAAACAGTCCTGTCTCCCCACTTTTTTCAAATTCGCCTGCGAAAAAAACCTGAGATGCTGCCTGAATTTCTTACCTGGCAGATAAATCAATCCCCCGCGCAAAAGTATTTTGCACAGTCTGCAGAAGGGTCTGCAGTTGTGGGTGTTCGCAAGGGAATCCTTGAAGAGCTTGAGGTAATCTGTCCGCCGCTGCTTGAACAAGAGAAGGTTATGCAAGCAGTGCATTGCTGGATTGAGCAGCAACAGGTTATTCAGGCAATGTCAGACAACCACCAGAAACTAATGGCGGGAATCGCCAGTTACGTCTTTAATAAGAACAGCGGGGAATTACAATGAACTCACTAATTAATCAGGATGCCATCAACAAGGCTGTATGGGGGGCGTGCGACACCTTTCGTGGCGTGGTCGATCCCTCCATCTATAAGGACTATGTGCTGACCATGCTCTTTCTTAAATACATCTCGGATGTATGGCAGGATCATCAAGAAACATACAAAGCGGAGTATGGCAATGAGGAAGATCTGATTGCCGAGCTGATGAAAAATGAGCGATTTGTCCTCCCCGATTCGGCGAATTTCTATGCCCTGTACGATGCCCGTTTCGAGCCAGGTAACGGTGAACGTATCGACAAGGCCCTGTACGCCATGGAAGAGGCCAACCTCGGCAAGCTGCGCGATGTGTTTCAAGACATCAGCTTCAACTCCAACAAGCTGGGCGAAGACAAGCAGAAGAACGACATCCTACGCCATCTGCTGGAGGATTTTGCCAAAGATACACTCAATCTGCGTCCTTCCCGTATCGGTACGCTGGATATTATCGGTAACGCTTATGAATATTTGATCAAAAACTTTGCATCCACCTCGGGCAAGAAGGCAGGTGAATTCTATACGCCGCCGGAGGTTTCCGAGTTGATCAGCCGACTGGTTGAGCCGAAAGAGGGTGATGAGATCTGTGATCCGACCTGTGGTTCGGGGTCACTGCTGATGAAGTGCGGCAATCAGGTGAAAGCGCAGTTTCATGGCTCCAAACGTTATGCCCTCTTCGGGCAGGAGGCGATTGGCTCCACTTGGGCTCTGGCGAAGATGAACATGTTCCTGCATGGCGAGGATAATCACCGTATTGAGTGGGGTGACACCCTGCGTAATCCGAAGCTGCTTGAGGGTGAAGGCAAGCTGAAGCACTTCGATGTGATCGTGGCCAATCCGCCGTTCAGCCTGGATAAGTGGGGGCATGAATCTGCCGAGTATGACCCCTATGGCCGCTTCCGCCGTGGCATCCCCCCCAAAACCAAGGCGGATTATGCGTTTGTCCTGCACATGATTGAGACCATGAAGCCG